>NZ_JBFPJH010000036.1:0-22770 GCF_040838255.1 Bacillus sp. C30
ATGCTTGAATGAGGACTCGGGACCCCTTATATCAAATGTAGTTGATATGTTTGTTTTTCATCCCTTTCATTTATCTTGTTTCATGTCAAAGGGTGGAGAGCGTACTATATTCCTACTTAAAATTACCTACCACACACTGCTCGGACTATATAGTCGTTCTCCCCACCTTATCATCGTTTATCCCCATACAGATCATCTTCTTTGTTACACCAAAAACCATATCCTTCTCTATCCAATACAACAGGTTTAGTCTTATCTTTCCTTAACAACAAATAAGACGATAAACCGATCACGGCAGCGCCCACGATAACTCCTATTGGTTTCATCATTCTTGTTCTTCCTTGGATTTCCTTTCTCCTATCGAATTTGAAAAAGCCTATTCAGACTATTAGCCGAACTTCGTGTCCAGTTCAATTCATGTATACTCACCCTTATTTCTTACAAGACATACAGTAGTAGTGTCCAAATATTATTTTTATAAAGGAGATTATAAATATGGCCTTGCAACTCATGAAACATGCAATATCAGCTGAAACAACAATTGATATTGTCCCAACAGACACAAAATTCTTTCATGTGACAACGAATCAAATAGATGCTGGAACTACCGTTACCATACCGGCAACTCAATTTTTTCAAAGTGATGGTTCCCCTGCCACTGTGTTCCCTGATTTCACAAATTACTCAATTTTTAAGGTTTATATCAATGGTATACTACAAATGCAGGATATTTTCACAATTTTTTCACAATTTACTCCTCCTGATATTGTGGATTGGTCCCTCATTATTCATGTTCCTGCAGGTGCTCCTATTTTAAAAGGAACACCAATTGTATTAGAATTTGTAGAATTTACACCTTCTTCTACAACAACTCTCACTTCGTGAATATACATCTATCATTTTTAATCCTCACCATTGTTATCATCACCCTAGTTCAAATGTCCATTTTGTTCAAAATAAAAGAGCGCCTACAATGGACGCGGTTGAATTTGTCCCACACTCCAGTATATGCTCGTCCATCTCAAAAGGTACAAAGTAAAAAGGCACCTAATTAAGGTGCCTTTTAGAAACGCAGTAATACGGATATCTCTCGATGACATGACACCTATCATATGCTCAGAATCAGCCGATATGCCTGTCCGTTATTGTATAATTTCTATATAACAAAGAAAAAAACACCCGTTATGGATGCTTTTCAAATTAAAGTAGGTTCTCTTTAATTTTATTAATAATAATTTGAGCTGCTGATTTATCATCCTGAACCTTTAAATCTTCCCAACCTACATGAAGGTTGAAATTAGTACATGTAGCTCCACCATAAAAAGAATCATTATAATAAGTTAAATTAATTTCCCAATACTCGATTCCGTTCGTTGGACTTTCAATTGTATAGAAAAATGTTCTAATTTCGCTGACTGCTTCTCTTATAGTATCCATACTAATTCCTCCTTCTCCTCACTCTATCTATTCGGCGGAATAAAGAAAAGTCCTACAAAACAAAAAGCCATCACCGAAGTGACAGCTCCTAAAGGGGAAGAGAGATCACAAATGGCAATAAGTATCTCTTAATTCAAGGTTGAGCACTCTCAACCTTCTCCAAGCCACCGCATCATATAATTTTCTAGCTTTCATAGCTACGCGCTTTACGTTCGGTGACTGGGAGAAGACTAAGAATCTTCTCGTTTATACTCCGTGGAGTCGGCTACTTAATGTCATTTTCACCAATATCGAATTATAAAGGATTTATATCCAAGACGCATATGTTTATTCCGACGCCTTGTTTGAACCAATACACAAGACTGAGGGGAATGTGTATTGGCTCAAACAAAGAGCGGAATCTCTCTGCTCGTTTAATCGTTTAAGAAGAACAACCTGACTTATATTAGTTACTATCGTGAGCAATTACCAACATAATTTAGACTTTCCTTCTTTTATGACATGCAGCTCGTTCAATTGAATGAACCATCATATCCATTTGGTGCTGATCCAGTTTTAACATAGAAATCAAGAATCCACATGACAGGTGTGGTTTTACTACTTATGAGCCTACAAACGAAAGGCGGAACGTGTATACACTCAATGAGAAGTAAAATATAAATAATTTCGGGAAACTCTTATCCCCTCTAGCCTCCGCGTCACCGAGTAACGTTATTATAATGGGAACGCTATTCCCAAAACGTATTCTCTTTTCAAAGAACTGTTTATAGGAATAGCTTATAATTTTCAGCATTTTATTTAGTCCCCTAAAAAGTTCGCGTTTTGTTCGCGTTTTTTTAGATAATCCCTAATGCTGTAGCAATCAATTTCACCGCACTTTGCTTCTTCTCATAGAAATAAGTCTTTTTGAGCAGTAGATCATGATAAACATCTGAATCTTTTACTCTTTCATTCGTTAAGAACTTCATTGTAATGATGTCTCTTTCTTCCTTATCTAAGATATGGTCCAGAATCTTCTCTATCTGCTTCCCCTTTAATTCGCTTATTCTTCTCGAATTTCGTATCTCTGGAAACAAACTGATTCCTTCTTGTTCCGCTTCATTATTGAATCGCATCTTTAATGCACGGTATTCCTTTAAGATACTGACTACTTCCTTTTGCACTTTCTTGTCATCGATTTGCGGTAATAAAGTTAATTGTTCCATGAAGGAATCCCCCTATTTCGAATTTGTCTTTTTAAAATCGTATACAGTATGTGAAATTTTACTATCTCATTGTTGAATAAGAGAACGATGCTTAGTAAAGTAGCCTCCACCAATCTACTCTGCATGGTTCCGTTATCCATTAAGCTGTTTTCTTCTTAACAGTACACCCTCTACTAAACTGCCATCCATCATTTAAATGGTCCATTAACTTCTGATACGTAAACTTATCAAATGTGTCTTTTAATTCTTTTCTTAATTGGGCTTTTTCTTTACCTCTCTCAATCATTTCCCAATATTCGTTTTCCATAAGGTATGCTTTATAATCATCAGCAAAACCACTTCTATGAATTAAATCTTTTTGACTGAATTTATATGGTGTTCTATCTTCTACACCTTCAGGATTAGCATAAAAACTTGTGCTATTCGCTTTAATAACAATCCATTTTTCTAAATTAGGTTCAGGCTTTGAATACCATCCACCTAAATTTGTAACGAATATTTCCTGTCCTTCTACTATTTTGATTTTAGCCATTTTCCTCTACCTCCCTGAGTGAAACTCAATATTCCGTCAATACTGTAGATAGGCTGGTAAACAGCCGGAAATCTCTTATGTGTAACCGTACTAATTGAGACTTCCTTCCAGACTGAGCAGTTAGCTTTTGCTAGCTGCTCTTTTATGTTAGTTCTGACGTAATTAAAACTGTTGTGTTCTTTAGTTTCATGAAATCCTCGGTTATTTGAACTAATGATATTTCCTTATCTTCTTTCCTAATTGCTCGAGCATACATTTCATGTGCTTCTAGTTTTAGTATTTCTTTCGGCGCACCCTCAGATTTCACTTGTTCAACTGATTCCCCTGCGACTTCCTCCGTATATACTTCATAAGCATTCTCTAACGATTCCGCAGCCACTAATGCCCAATATTCATGCTTATTAAACTCAAAGTATTTCATATCCATTCCCCTTTTCTACAAAATGAAATTTTTATTAAACTGTTTTTTATTGTGTATAACATTTCATTTTTGTCCTCATATACGGACTTTTTCACTCTACACATATATACAGATTTCGTTTACCATGTAGAAGAAGAGTAGGGTAAGAGTTACTCTTTGCCATTTTAGGAGAGGCGTTGCTATAAATAGCAACGCCTCTTTTATTATGATAAACTCTCACTAAAATAGCGTTTTTGTTTAGTTTTGTTCTAACTTTTCATCAAGGCCTATCTCACATTCTTCGCAAACAACTTCTACCTTTCTATCTTCGTTACTTATCATGCAAGTGTATAACTTATCGTGATGTGGAATCCCTTCATGTTCAAATTCCCATCGTTTAATACACACAGGAGATATACACTCAATCTTTTTCCCTTCAAGTAAATTCATATCTATTCCCCTTTTCTATTCAAATAACACTTTTGTTCAAATTGGATTAAAATTAACCTCAATCGTTTTTGGTGTTAATAACCTTTTTCTCGTTCTATCCATGCATAAGATAATTGTACTTGTCCATACTATAAATAGGGTGATTATTTCACCTTACCGTCCATTGTACTTCTTCAAAAAGGAGCACCTAACTTTTTGTTAGGTGTTCTTTTTTTGGTTAAATGAACCTTTTTAAAACCCATACATATATTATTAATGCTCTCGGAAATTCCTTACAAAAGAATGGTAAATACGTCCAAAGAAGAGTGCTATACTTAGCACTCTTTTTTTGTGTAAACACATTTGTCAAATATCACCTTTGTTTAATTTCCTTCCTGTTTTTCAGCACATTCATTGCAAGTCCACACTAAGCAATTACTATCAATAAATGGATGCGGTTTTCCGCACTCTTTACACTTTGTCATTTCATTACCTCATTTCTATACAAAATTCAAATTTGGTCTTACTTCACGCCTGTACTCCCAAACCCTCGATTTCCTCTTTGACTTTCAGATAACTCGTCCACCTCAATAAAATGAGCTGTTTCCACTGGCGCTATGATTCCTTGTGCAATACGGTCTCCCTTTTTAATTTCATATTTAATACTTGCACATATTCCATGGTCATCATTAACTCCTAACGTAAGTGAGTTCCCTAGATATGATGTGTTGCTGACTATAACTCCTACCTCGCCTCTAAAACCACTGTCCACTGTGCCAAGCACCACTCTTAAAAATTTTTTGCGTGATATCCCACTTCTTGGCCTCACTTGAAGTTCGTATCCTGGAGGTATTTCGAATCCTAATCCAGTAGGGATTACTTTCGTTTGTCCAGGTCTAATGATAGTGTCCTCTGCTGCCACAAGATCAAAACCACTATCTCCTGGTTTCGCGTACTTTGGTAACTCCACAGATTCATTTAATCTCTTGATTTTTACTCGTAAATTCATTCCGTTCCACTCCTTATAAGTAACTGATCAACTTCTTCTTTCTATCCTGTAATTCTTGTAACTGCTGCTTCGTCTTCCGTTTTTCGCTATCCAATCCAACCAGATGATACTCAAGCTTATGAATATCGCTTTCTACCTTATACATGAACTCGTTGGTATACATTCATTTTGTTAATTCCATTTTTAGCAGCCATCTCATAATCATCATCAGTAATGTACTTCACAACGCTTCCTCCTTAACTTTTACTGAACAACGTCTTCCTGTATTGATTGGCGGTGTCGTTGCTGCTTTCTCTATTTCTCATCATCCTTACGCTGCCGCGTTGATTCCGCGTTGTTTCATGTACTTCACTAAGTACTCATTCATTTTGTTTCTGAATCTCTCTTCAAAGAAGTAAGTGAGCTTGTCTATGCTATCGGCAAATGTTATTGCTTTTCTTTCGAATACAAGGTATTCAATTAACAGCCAAGTACTAACCATTCCATCCTTCTTTGCTTCTGTATACATATCCATAACCGTCATGACGCTAAACTCCTTTTTCGATAAATAAATTCGTTTTTTTGATGAATTGGAATGGCAATGTTCCTACGAATCCATTACGGTTCTTCGCAATGATTAACTCCACATCATGAATGTCTTCTGCTTCTCTTTGCTCTCTATCAAAGTAAGCCGGTCTATGAGGGAAGATAATCACGTCTGCAATCTCTTCTATACTTCCTGACTCCCTGATATCAGACATTGCCGGCGCTTTATCTTGCTTACCCTCTACTCCACGATTAAGCTGTGCTACAAGGATAATAGGCACGTTAAATTCCTTCTGCATGTCTTTCAGTTGTTTCATGATGTATGTAAATTTCAAGTGATTGCTATCAAAGGATTCATCAATGTCTACATGTCCTAAATGATCTATTGCAAATAAGTGTTTCTTACCTGGATTCTCGTTTACAGTCTTACGAATCACTGCACGAATCTCATTGATTCCCTTTTCAGATCTAACGTTTATATTGAGTTCTGTGAGCTCTCCACATGCCTTGTGGTATTTCTCCCAATATTCCTGACGACCATTAAAGAATTTGTTTGGGTTATTCATTGTAGCGACTGGAATCTTTCCTTCTGTCGCAATCCATCTGTCAATGATCTTCGTTTCGTCCATTTCACAGGAGAAGAATGTACCCATGTAATCTTTACTTGCTTTTGCACCGCGTCTCATTGTTTCTAATACGAAAGCTGTCTTACCTACAGAAGGCCTTGCTGCTACAATGATTAAATCTGAAGGTTGCCATCCATCTAATGCATTGTTGATACTTGTAAACCCTGTTGGCGTTCCGCTCAAGCCATGTTCCAGCATAGCACTATGTTGTTGCACCCTAATTTGTAACTTCTCTTTAAACGAAGGCTGAGGCTTTATAGTGGCAACTTGAACATTATTAATCTTTGAAATTAGTTCATTTAGTTGTTTAGAGCTGTGCACGAACTTCGTTTTATCTTTAAAGTTTTCAACTTCTTGCAATGCTTCCTCTATTGCCAAAAACTCAATCATCTTGTCTTGTGTAAATTTGAAGTTATGACTTAATACTCCCAATCCATAAACGTTACTCAATGTATTTACACCACCGAACATTGCCATTTTGTTCTCTCCTACTTGAGCAAGAGAGTTCATATCCGCTGGCTTGTCCTCATTTCGTAATTCCTTCATGACTTTAAATAAGTTTTTGTTATGAGGATTCATGTAATGTTTCGGTTTTAATCGTGTTTCATCTATTAAACTGTTATCTCGCATCATCATGCTGAGACTATGACATTCGTTTTCGTAATGAACCTGGTACTTATCCATCCGTTTCACCTCAATCAATTAGATTATCAATAGAATAGTTAGCTGTTTGTTTTGGTTTATTAGGTACTGATGACTTAGGTTGTTCTACATATTCGAGATAGCATTCGTTATTAAAGAAGGTAGAAGCATGTTTTACGAACTTTGTTTCCGTTCTGTTTCTTTTAATATGATCTGCATATCCTTTTACACCAGACATAATGACTTCAAATGAATGTTTCTTTATAGCTGTATTGAAAGTTTTATACCCTTGTTTTTTATCGATCTTTTTAGGGTAGGTTTTCCAAAGGTTTTCAAAGTCTTCAGAATAACTATCACTCACGTTTTTACGTGGGTTATTTGTTGTTAATTTAGTTTTGTTAAGATTAGTATTGTTAGGGTTCACCTGGTGAACTCCCCCCGGTTCATCTCCTGAACCCCCCCCCGTTCAAATTATGAACGTCATTTATGTAATAAACGTTGGACATATCACCTTTTTCTTTAGAAGAACGTTTCTCTTTTGTTACGTATCCAATATCAATTAACGTGTTTAGAGCTTTAATTACTGTATTTTTTGACATTCCTGTTTTCTTACCGATTGTTGGTAATGAAGGGAAGCAGCTACCTGTTTCTTGGTTAAGGTGTCTACAAAGAACCATGTACACAGCCATTTCTTTATGCGTGATTCTTACGTCATCTGCTACTTCGTTATCAATCATGAAAAATCCATATTTCCGTCTATCTTTTAAAGTCATTAGTTCACCTTCTTCATCCAACATTCATAACTCACTAAGTCTTCCATTCCTGTGAATCGAACCTTGTCTCTTCCTCTAAATTTACCTTCATGATGGAAAGTCTTTTCCGCTCTATACACCTTTTTGATAGGAGTGATATAGTCATAACCTCTGGCTTCTAAATCACGAACTGCTTTTAACATTTCTTTCATTGATCCGCGTCTTACTGGCACTTGAAACATCACACACTCTCCCTCTCGCATATTGCGATACCGTCTTTAACTTTCAATATTTTGTATCCTGGATAGCGATCGAGAGTAATGTACTCAATCGCCTTTACTTTCATTTCTTGTTCGTTTTTTGCGCCCTCACTAACCCATGAAGGGAGGACGACTTTTGATTGATTTTTATCTAACATAGGCTTCATCTCCTTATTAAGCTGATTGTTGCGCCGCTTCTAGCATCATATTGATAGCTGTTTTTATCCGATTATCAGTTTTGTCATTCTTAACTAACCATTCCAGGTAGCCTTTGTTTTCTTTGAAGATTTCTCGTAACGTCTTCCCTTCGTACTTGCCGAACGACAGGATGATTTCTGAACCCTCAGTAGCATTTGTAGGCAATGGCAAGTCTTCTTTTCGTTGAGTATTTGTTCTATTTTGATTGCTATTATTGTTATTTGGTTGTTTAGGTACAGGTTCTTTAGCATCTGCATCATCTTCGTCAGTTGGAACGCCAAAGAATTTAAGTAAAAAGTACCTTTCTGAATACGTCAGTGCTGAACCGTACGCTTTTGAAATGTCATCTTGTTGCCCAAAAAATTTCCATGGTATAGATTCTCTTTCGTCCGGTTTTTCTGCATTAATCCATTCGTAAAACCCATCACCTTCAATAACAAAATCCGTTACATCCTTACCTTTTTTACTTTTGTAACTGTATTGCCATGTTTTGTGTTCTCCCATCTTTGGCATTAAAATCACCTGATGTTCGTCCATGTTTTTCTTGATCTTATGAAGAATCTGAGAACCAGTAACGTAGTTATAACCAAAGCTCTCACCGTTTTTTACAAACACATCTATGTCTTTTCTAATTGCAACTAGCTTTTGCCAGAGATTCATTATTCGTCATCTCCTCTAGAGAACTTTTTCAAAATCGCAATTGCATCTTCTATTTCAAATACCTTACTTTCAGTTTCTTCAATATTTTCGATTACGATTGGTTTCTTTTCTTCTAATCTTTCTAACTCCCGTTTGTATTCACTCAATCTTCTTTGTTCTACAGATAATGACTTTTCTAATTCTTCAATCCCTGCGTTCAAAACGGAATCACCTCTTCTTGTTGACTAACCTCGTAAACTTCCATAAGTGCTTGTAATCCGTATTCATAAGCCACAACCATCGACTTAGCATTAGGTTCTTTACTTTGTTTGTATCGTTCTACCAAACTCATTAGAATTTGAATTTCAGCTTCGATTTTGTTTTGTAGGCCCATCTTATTCACCTGCTACTTTCTCTGTAGAATGAGACTTTACATATTGAGTAATGCACTCTGTTTCTGCGTGTAAGTAATCCCCACCGAAATCTAAGCAACTTTCTCCGTAGTAGATTTCGCCATTGCAACCCGCACATTCTTCAATGAAGTCTCTTGCTGATGAATCGTGATGATTGCCGATTAACATTGGATTTTCAACCATTTCCACATTCCTCCTTATTTACTTGGAAGAAACGACTGTGTTATAATATAGGTACAATTTATTGCGTCGTTTCACAAAACAGTCGATTAGGGGTAATCGGCTGTTTTTATTTTGTTTTGACTCCTTTTCCCCAGCATTTATAGATAGGGATGATTGGCATAAATCCGATGATGTCAGCCTTCCATTCTGATGGTTCACCTTCAAAACGACTATCCACTTCATAGTGCTCAAATCTGCATAAGTACTTGTTTCCTTCTAGATCGTTGCAATATGTTGGTTCGAAACATGGGTACATCTCAAATCTCCTTTCTTGATGCTTCCACGCATCGGAATATCCAGGAACCCATTCACTAGGTGGGGGATACCATTAGATTCCTGAATATTCCGACAAGAGAGAGCTTGTCCTATGTAGCTATATAAAGTATGAATGAATGTCTGTCAACATCTGTTTTGTCCATTTTTAAGAAAAATCTATTCGTACTTTTATAGAAATACGATGTTATAGTAATAGTTGAAATCCATTCTTCATGTGATGTATTTCTCTAACTGTTCCTTTAAAAATATCTATTCATCTAAGCCCTAGCCCCCAGCTAGGGCTTAGACTCGTTTAGCTAGAGTGATATACTTGTATGTTTCTTCAACCTTATCTGCGCTGTTATGTACTCCTCTAGCTCTCAAATCCTTTATGATCCGCAAGATTTTCTTTCGTTCGTATTCATCTCGCTGCTGTTTATCCATCACTGTTCATCCTTCATAATCCGTTTGTTTATGCGCTCCATCAGATAAATAAATCCTGCAAGTCCGATAACTACAACTAGCACCATGAAATGTGAGAATGTGCTTTCTTCCATTGTTTACACCGCCTTCTGTTCTTGCTCTTTCTTCAGTCGGTCTATGATGTAGGCCTGTCCTTTTGGTGTTACGTATGTTGTTGTCCATGTGAACGCTTCACCATTTGGTTTCTTCTTAACACCTTGATTTACCTCAAACAATTCTCTTTCACATGCTTTTTGAGTAGGTTCTTTTGAGTTTTTAAAGATCAATCCCCACTCACGTAATTTATCGAATAATCGATTCTGTCCGATTTTGATTCCTTGCTTCATTGCTAATTTCGCAACTTCACCAATTTTTAACGTTTGGTCTGACTGCATACACGCTTCAGCGAATGTTACTAGCGGTTGTTGCTGTACGATTTGTTGTTGTGCTGCTGCAAGCTTTTCTTTTTCTTCTTTTAATTTAGTGAGAAGTCCGATTGCGAAGTCTGGATTTGTTACTGCTTGTTCCAAGACTTGATCTGTCATGTATGCTCCGTGTTTTCTAATAGAAGGAAGTACTTCGCTTGTTACCCACTTTTTGAATTTCTTTAGTTTCTGTTGCCTTTCAATTACGAGACGTTCATTTTGTGACACACCCTTTTTAGGTTGCATATAGAATAACAAGCTATATAATCCAGATTCATTTACAACTGTCATTCTTTGTTTTCCACCAGGGGTCGCTATTTGTGACACACCCTTTTCATCTTCATCTAAACGACTTAATGAGCGTCTGTAATTCGTGTCACCAAAAGCATCACATACATCCTTTGCTACAAATAAAACTTCCTCACCTTGCGCCACCGTTCGAACTTGTCCGAACTCTTCATTATTGAAAACTTGTAATTGACTCATTTTCATGAAACCTCCTTCATATCTAGAATTTTTATGATTTTCTCTCTAATTTTCTTTCCTTCACGTTTATTCCGAAGGATATCGGATAAATACGGTCCAGAAATTCCAAGCAATTCTGCTAACTCTTTTTGTTGCATATTGTTAGTGAATAGCTTTGCTCGTACTTTCATGCCGAATTCATTCGCCATTATGCCCACCTCATTTTCTATAATATAAGCTAACTTTTTAGCTTACCATTGACATCAACTAACTTATTGATTAAAATGAAACCATAGCTAAATAAACCTACACAAATATAGCCTTTTACGTTGGGGAACGTGGTATATGGCTCTTTATTCAGTAGCGTTTTCACGGCTAAATAACTAGCTTATGCACACAAGTATATTATTCAATCAGTTAGTTGCCAAATACCTTAACTAACTTTTTGAATAATTAATTTGTGATGGGCTTGAAAGGTTGGTTTATATGGTGATTACTGAGAAAGTTAAAGAACTTTGTCAAAATAGGGGTATAACAGTATCTAAATTAGAAGAAGAATTAGAATTCGGTCACAATACTATCTACCAATGGAAAAAAAGAACTCCCTCCATCGAACGCGTCCAGAAAGTAGCTGATTTTTTCGATGTTTCTATAGATTCTCTATTAGGAAGAACTGAACAAATGAATAATAAACACATTAAGGACGATGAAGGTTTTACAGAAAAAGATAGAAAAGATATTGGAAAAAGGATGGAAGAGATCCGTAAAGATTTAACAGATACTGATGGATTAATGTTTTCTGGGGAACCTCTTTCTGAAGAAGCTTTAGACTCACTAATGGATGCAATGGAATATATTGTGAAACATACACAAAAAGTAAATAAGAAATACATTCCTAAAAAATATAGAAAAGAATCCGAGTGAGACAAAAGGGGGGAGATTCAATTGGGTTACTACGAAAAAGATGCAGCCTTAGAATTAGCAGAAAAATTTAATACAACCAACCCTTTTGAAATAGCTGAACGTTT
The DNA here is from genome assembly GCF_040838255.1 of Bacillus sp. C30. Lineage (NCBI taxonomy): Bacteria > Bacillati > Bacillota > Bacilli > Caryophanales > Bacillaceae > Bacillus > Bacillus sp. C30. The sequence goes on from NZ_JBFPJH010000036.1 coordinate 11,925, forward strand.
AAACATTCACATTTTTTATCAAGATTTACACCCCAGTATTATGGGATTCTATAAATACAACAAGAAAAACCAATATATATGTATTAACAAAAATCTAAGTATTAATAAACAAATCGTTACTTGTTCACATGAATTAGGTCATTGTACAATGCACAAACATGTGAACACCCCTTTTTTACGTGCTAATACATTCTTATCTGTAGATAAGTTTGAAAGACAAGCTAATTTATTTGCGGTTGAATTATTACTGCCTGATGAGGATTGGCATGCGTATGTAAATGAATTTCGTACTCTTAATGAAATATCTTATTACACCGGAATTCCTAACGAATTATTAGTATTAAAGTATCAAAAAACAACAGGTTGTTTAAATTAATCCCTTTAGGGGGTTTTCTTTTAAACCCAAAACCAAACATACATTCCCAACAAGAAAGGATGACCCTAATGCTTATAAACTTAAATGATTTCAGAAGAAGAAAACAACAGAGTGAGGCAAATAAAATTAGAATGACTGCAATCCCTGTTTTTGATCGTATTTTTGTTGAAAATAACGAATGGGTAGGAGAACTCGCAGGAAGTAAGAGAAAAGTCGTTATTGAGGAATTAGATAAGAAGACCAATTAAAGTACATTCAACGAATTTATCAAAAAAATCTACTTTTGTGGTGAAAAATATTTTATAAAATAACTAAAAATTCAAATGAACAAAGATAACTATGTTAAAATGAGAATCGGGTAGGCAACCCGAAAGTGTTATTAAAATTAAAGTGGTTCAAGTCGGAGGAAAGCACCTGGTACCTTAGGGTGTCTTTTCTTTATACATTAAAAAGCCCACCTATTTCCGTAGGTGGGCTTTATGTGATTTTGCACTTGTGCATTATTAAATTATACCAAGAACCTTCAATCCTCGTTAAGCTTCCCGATTCCTCTTCTTTTTTCAACAATCTTCTGTTAAGATTGAGGGTAGATAACTAGATTTTAAGACAAATGTTTTTACATAAAATAAAAAAACCCCGGCATTAGTTTTTAGATGGTCAAAGGTTGGTCGCCACAACACCATTTAAAAACTCGCTAAACAGAGGTTTTGTAAGTTACGTCATTAAGTTATTGCTGTCTATATTGATAGTATCATAACTTCAAAAAAACGTAAATACAAAATCCTCTATTTTGCCATACCCAATTTTTGTCGGGGTAAGAAAATGGAGGATTTTTTATTATGGCTAACAAATTAAAACGCGCAGTAATTAAAGAAGAATTAGTTGCACTAACAGGTGATTTCAAAAAAGCTGTTCTTTTAAACCAGTTAATTTATTGGAGTGAACGTGTATCTGACTACGATCAATTCATTGAAGAGGAAAAGAAACGTGCTCGTATGGCTATGAATGCAGAAGAAAGACAACGAGCTGAATTATTTGAACAAATTGAACTAACTCACGGATGGATATATAAAACAGCAGATGATATGAGCGCTGAAACGATGCTTGGAATGAGTAAGTCTAGCATTGGACGTCACTTAGAAACCCTTTTAAAAGAGGGGTGGTTAGAACGTAGAAAAAACCCAAATTGGAAAGGTGACAATACATATCAATATAGAGTAGATATTCTGAAAGTGCAGAAAGACCTTTTTAAAAAGGGTTATTTTCTTGAAGGATATAAGTTTGATCTTAGAGAGTTTCAAAATGAAATTACGACGTTCTATAATGAAACTTCGGAGTTTCAAAATGAAATTGACGATTCTAAAATAGAACAATCAATTCCAAAATCGAACGATCAATTTCAAAATGAAACAACATTACCAGAGATTACTACAAAGACTACTACACAAATTACATCAGAGAACTCTTTATCCTCTTCTTCTAGTTTAGATAATTTACTAGATATAGTAGATGGATTAAATTTAGAAAATGAAGAGGAAGAAGAATACATAAATCAAATGTCTAATCTTTTCTATAAATCTGTCGTCGAAAGATTAAAAGACAAAAAGATATTCAAAAGCAAACAGCAATTTTTGGATGTATTAAAAACGCTGCAAGAGAAAAATGTACGTATTGGGACAATAAAACAAGTGGACAAGTCTATTGATGAGTTTTTAAGAACTGTTGAAGAACGTAGTCAAACGTCAAATCCTGTACAGAAACCAGCTATTTTTTACGCTGGACGCCTTGCAATGGTTATTGAAAGAGAAAACACTGTAGAAACTGCAAAAGCTTTTATACATCAAAATAAAGAAGAATTTAAAGGTAACGTTTTATTCTTTAATTGGTTAGAACAATAAAGGCATTAGGAGGAGTTTCTATAAGAAAGGTGGATTTAGTCATGGTCAGATGTCTTTTTTAATTTCCTTCGACAAAATACGATAATAATGTGCAAAATGTTTGGTTATGCTTGGGTTGAAATCTTACATATCAAATATTTGGAGGAAACGAATTATGAAGAAACCGTTTTATAAAAAATGGTGGTTCTGGGTTCTCGTTGTTATCGTGGTAATCGGAGCTGCGGGTAATAGTGGTAAAGATAACGAAGAAGCTAAAACGACTTCTACTGAACCAAAACAAGAGGTTTGCTTTATCTTATCCCTTGCACAATGTGCAGGGGATTTTCAAAAAAAAGAAAAGACACCCTAAGGTGCCTTCCTCCGACTTGAACCATCTTAATTTTAATAATATGTATTGGACTCACATCCAAATAATATTTTGCCACATTAAGTAATGTTGGTCATTGAGAAAAAATAAAAGCACTCTTTCGAGTGTCTTTTTACTATTCTACTTTTAACTTAATTTCTTTACCCATCATACCGCCACGAGCTTTTAAAACTAAGCCTTGTGCTTGTTCATTTAAATATTCGCCACCAACAGAATCTATTGATTCAACAGATCCTACAGCAATTTTAACTTTAGAAGACTCACCTATAGAAGAAATTTACCCATATACTTTTCTTACCTTTTTTTGATTAATTAATACACAAGTCACAACAGCAATAACAAATACAAGCGTTACAACATGCATGTTTTGATGTTCAGGGAAAATAGTATATGCCTGTATTATTAGTACTATAGCTATTTCAAGGATCCGCTCCTTAAATGGTAGATTCCGTAACATATGGTATTGTATAGTTAACAGTACACTTCCAATAAATCCATAGATACATGTTGCCAGGAGGAGATCGCCAGCATAATACAGATGTGTAAGCATAGCACCTAGAAAAAAGACGTATCCCCAAACCCCGAAACTACATGCGATTTTAAACATATCCATCTTTTTCTTTGTCACAGTATCATCTCCCTGACTCTTTTTAATGTCTTGCTACACTTGCCGAAATGTATGGAAGCACACCATCCATTCCAATTTCAATGAAAACTCCTTTTCCTGCAGAAAGCGCCCTTAAAATAGTTTGACAAATTCCAGCGAATTTAGGAATCCCCATCAAACCTAACGCGGAAACAATTGCTGCTCCTACTGGTGTAGCTGTAATTGCTGTTAATCCAACAAATGCTGCATATAAAGCGTAGGCTCCTTCAGCTGCAGCACCAGCTAAAAGTAATTTTGTTTCCTGATTGGTAAACGTCATTTTAATCCAGGTCCAACCATAATCAGTAACTACATTTTTAGGGCCACCTTTTTTAATCGAACTTATGCTTTGATTATTAAAATTTCCAATAGCGATGGGATTATTCTTCATACTTTCATTGTAGAAGCTTACAATGTGAGCTAATTGAGCAATATCTTCATCGTTAAAATTGTATGTATTTTTAATCGTATCCATATCGTGTTTATAAGACATTGTTTTTAGATCTGAACTAAAATCAAATTCGTTAATTGCACCGCTATTAACTACTTTAGACATAAAATCAATTGCTTCCTCACTAGGTTTAAAGCTGTCAATATTAGAAGTAATTTTTTTAGTTGTATTGTCTAAAGTATCTGCAGACACTTGATTAGTAACAAATGCAGTATTTCCAGCTAAAATCCCTCCTACTAGTAACATTGGTATTACTTTTTTATTAATTTTTTTCATGAAAATCCCTCCAAAATTCAATTATATTGGTAACAACAGATTAAAATCTTACATTATAAAATGGTAATAAAAAAACACTTAAAATGTCCCTTTAAACAGACATTTTAAGTGCTTTTTTTGCAAGGAAAAAGTATCCCAATGCAAATAAAAGTGAAACAAGAACCCCTACTCCTCGTTAAGCTTCCCGATTACTCTTCTTTTTTCAGCAATCTTCTGTTAAGATTGAGGGTAGATACATAGATTTTTAAATAACTAACTTTTATATAAAATAAAAAAACCCCCCGACAGAAGTTTTTAGATGGCGTTTAGCTTGGCGGCAGATACCATTTAAAAACTGGAAACAGAGGTTTTGTACATACGTAAATTAAGTTGATACCTAAATAGTATCATAACTTTAAAAAAACGTAAACTACAAATCCTCTATTCGTTGTACCCAAATTTTGTCGGGGCAATAAATAGGAGGATTTTTTATTATGTCTACAAACAAAAGAGAACGACGCATCAACGGCAGAAAAGCAAGTACAGACTTATACTTCCCTTTACATCAATTCTTATTTTATGAACCTAAATATAGAAAACTTAGCAACAACGCTCGTGTTTTATACTCCATCTTACGTGACAGATATAAACTTTCATTACAAACATCTCAACACGTAGATACATATATAGATAGCGAAGGAGACATATACTGTATTCTCGATAACACTGAACTTAGTTATCTATTAGCAGTATCAGAACCTACAGCGATTAAAGCCAAGAAAGAATTACATGCTGTTGAATTACTTGATGAAGAGTACGTAAAAGATGAACCTAATAGACTGTACGTATTGGACCCAGAGTTAACGACAGATAACTGGACTTATATGGCCGAGTTAGATGAAATACGTAAACAGAAAAAAGAAAAACGGCTTGAGCAATCTAAGAAAAGAAAAAAAGTTTATTAAAGAAGTTGAAGAAAACCAATCGTCAGTTGGTGACTTAAATAACTTTAGTCACGTGACTAAAGAATCTTTAGAGTATACAAAAGTATTTGTTATACAGACTGATTTTACTTACTTTAGTAAGTATGTAGGTAAAAGTATTTCTGATCTTCTTGTTGATTTTTACAATGAATATTTCAAAGCAACTAAATATGCAAAAATCGAATTAACAAAACTTAGTGACGAACAAAATACAATTTTAGTTTTCGAAGCGATTAAACGTGCTATTGATGGCGAACCAGAAAAGCCTATTGCTTACATTAAAGGAACAGTTTCTAAATGGAATGAAGCAAACTGCGAAACATTAGAAGATATACTAAACTACGAAAAAGATCATCATGAACAGAAGAAGAAAAATAGAAAATCTAAATTGCCTAAAACACATACTAATCGAATTGAAGTTGTTCCGGATTGGTTAAAAGAACAAAAAGAAGCAGAAAAATCCGAACAGGAACAGAATAACAGTAAGAATTTAGAAGAAGAACAAAAACGATTGAATGAAGTTTTAAATAAATATAAAAGAGCATAAGTTATTTTCGGATAACCTTTTATAAGTGAAATTTCACATACCATATCTGTTGTAAAAAAGAGATTTTTCGGTTTATAGGGGATTTTAACGAACTTTAGGGAGGACAAGTCTATGTCTTCCCTGTCTCGCTATATTCACTATTGTTGATTTAGCGAAGCCTTTGCGAAGAACATCGGAATGGCTATAAAAGAACTCCCCTTAAAAACAATAGATAAGTTGAGTTAAGGTATTAGTCATAAAAGTATTACTTTGGTAATACCATGTATTGAAAAGGTGTTACTAAAGTGTTACTATCTAGAGGTATTGATTTATAAGGGAGAGATGAAAATGTTAATTAAAGCTGCGATTGATGCAGGGAATGATGCTTTGAAAGCTTATTTTGATAGCTTCGCAAACACAGTATACATTCCTAATGTTGTAAAAGAGATGGAAGAAAGACAGGTAATTGAGCTAGGTGAAAATCCTCTTGACGAATTACACGTACACATTACATCATCAGCATTGAAAAAACATGCTACATACGCTGTAGGTAATTTAGCTGCAAAGGAAAAACAAAGTGCACAAATTCCAGCTACAGAATTAAAAAGCGACTCCGATCAAACAGTTATCTTAATGTTAACGGCATTAGCTTATGAAGCAGCGTTAAATAATGATGGTAAGATTGTTAATGCAGAATTCTTATTATCTACAGGTCTTCCAGTAGATGAAGCTAAAGATGATAAGCGCGCGATTTTCAAAAAGAAACTAATTGAAGGTACTCACGTTGTTCACTTTAAAGAGACTCCGATTTTGAAGGACAGAAAGGTAAATATTTCGTTCCGAGATATCTTTGTGAACGTGGAAGGATTTGCGGCAATGATTAATCTGACTGTAAGTGATGAGCTAACACCTCAAAATCATGATTTAAACAAAAAAAACATCTTAATAAATGATATGGGAGGCAACACTACAGATAAAGCGGTAATCCGTGCAGGACGCATCGATAATGAATATTCAAGCGGTTCGCCACTAGGTATTGGCGAGTATTTAGATGCGATTAGAAAAGAAGTGTTTAATACTTACCGTGTAGATGTATTTAAATCACGTAGACAGCTTGTAGAGAACATGACAGCCGAACATGATGCATATATCATTCGTCCGCATGGGAAACCCGTATCATACGTTGAAATTGCAGAAAAACATTTAAAGCAGTTTGCCGAGAGAGAATATGCAGACCTGGTAGATAAGTGGAAAGAAGTTTCTGATCTACATTGTATTTATAATGTTGGTGGCTCTTCTGCTATTACAAAAGAATTTTTAGAAGAAATAAATAAACGAGAAAATGAGTTTGAAATGCACTTCCTAGAGACAGAAGACAGCATTTGGAGCATCGCAAAAGCTTACTATAAATTACTACTTATAATCGCAAAACAAAAAGGAATTGACCTTAATTAGTGGGTGATATAAATGAAAAAAATTAAAAAAATCGAAGCGGGTAAATCATTTTCTGTAAAAGTTCCGGTTGAAGCAGATGTGAAAATTCTAGATTTTCTCAATAGGGAACGAGATGTTTCAAGGAACAAATTGATTTATTGGATTTTGGAAAAAGAAGCTAAGAACGAAAACAGAAAAGAACTATCGATTCCTATTAGTTTTTCACTTACAAAAGATGAAAGAGATAAGCTACTTGAACCTACGGTTATCAACTCCTTAGAAGCATTTGTAAAAGCTCTGATTGGAAGAGAAGATATACAAACAGAAGAGAAACAAGAAGTTGATTTCGCTGCCATATCTGGAATGATTAATTACGAATAAAAAAGAATACAGTACTTTCTTCTTGGTAATAGAAGAAGGTACTGTATTTGATAAATATTACTGGGGATGTTTTCTAATGAACATGATAGATATAGACATTAATATTGAATCATTTCGCAATAAATTTAAAAAGTCGAAAAATGAATTACTTAACTTGATTCCTTTAAGCGTCAAGGTTTCCTCTTTTGAGCAAAAAAATATATGTAAACAAAACAATTATGATTTGTATTATTTATGGGATCGAGATTCAATATATAGGGATAACCTGTCATATCAAGATTTGATGCTTAGTACCATTTTGAAAAACAAACAGATGATTGAATTTCGGAAAGAACAATATAAGGTCCTAACAGAAGAACTGGACCATTTAAAAGAAATGGTTTGCTCACATATGGATTTGCTAGAGCAATCAATAAAAGGAGAAAATGAAATTAAATCAATAGAAATATTGTTAAGAAATACTTCCTTGTTGACATTTGATCATGACTTTGAAGAAATCCAACCATTAACTTCACCTAAAGGATATATCTATTTAATCAAAGAGTATCATACAGGTACTTATAAAATCGGTAGAACATCAAATCCTAAGAATAGATTCGATGTATTTAAGGTGAAATTGCCGTTTAAATGGGATCTAGTAGCATTATATAAGACCGATAATATGATTGAATTGGAATCTAATCTTCATGAAGTGTTTATGACAAAAAGAACAAACGGCGAATGGTTTAATCTTGATGAAGATGACTTGTTATTATTGTTCGAAATTATGACGAATTATAATGTTTCTGAGTCTCAATACACTTATAAAAAGTTAGATGTAGTTATCAAAGATGCAGAACGAAATTTTAAACATGAAAATGAACTTGAATATGTTTTTGGAAACTCTGCTCCCAATATAAACAGGTTAGTTAGTCAAAAAATAAGCGATGAAAAATCAACGGATGGTAGCTTCTAAAAACTATCTAAGAAAAATATAACCTCCTTCCTCTCTCTTAACTGTTTTTTATGGAACAATGGAATTACGGAAAAGTGTCCCTGAGATAAATGAGAGGGAGGAGGTTAAATTCGAAAGGGGAGAGTATCATGAGTAATGTTAACCCTATGTTCGAACCTCGAAAACAATCTACTACAATAACAAACCTACAACCTCGTAAAACTCGTTCTGATAAAAAGAAAGACGTAAAAATCTCCGTAAATGAAATACAAAGACAACTAATAAGAACCTCAGCAATCCAACAAGGAATAACCACTACACAATATATGTCCAAATTAATCACAGAACATCTCAGAATCGATTATATAAGTGAAATACATGCATACGAATATAAGGGGGACACTAAAAAGTACATCCATGCGAAATTGGAGCAGGAAACGCATTCTAAACTTGTCCAATTAGCCATTGAATGGGGAATATCACAAAGAGCAGCTGCAACACGTATCTTATGCTTTGCATTACGTACGATGTAAGGAGTGACAACATGTATAGCAAATATGATGTGATGACAAAAGAAATACAGCTCATGAGCGCGAATAACTGGTGGGAACGAACAAAGATTGAATTAAAATTAAAAGATAAATATCGATTTGAGGTTAAAATGCTAAAAATCTACTTATTCCGAATGAACATCATAATTGAAGATATGGAAGAGGAAGAGTATGAATGTAATGCAAGTGACTTAGCTGAAATATTGGTTGAGGACTTTCTTGAACATATAAGGTCTAAGAACAGTATGGATCAGCTATATCAAATTCTAGAGAGTAAGAAACACTATACAGATTATGAATTAGAATTTAATGAAAATGATGAACGATACGGAATAATTACAGTGAAAATTGATAGAAGGACATTACGTAGGATTGAAGTGTTTTTCTCTGATATGGCTCATTCATTCCCGCTACACGGCTACACGGCGGATAAACTAATTAATATTTTAATGTGCGATTATATGAAGTATTATGCAGAAGAACCAGGGAAGAAACTGTCTTTGTTAAAACGGAGATTTTCATGATGTTTAGAATTCCTATTTTCGGGATGTTTAAAAAATGAAATCTTTGACCACTCTTGTACTAAGAATTAAAAACAGGAGTGATCGCATGGGATGGCTTATTTCTGGTAAAGGGAGAAAATCGAAACTCTCCAATTTTCTGGAGAAAAACAAAATTACTCAACAAGAATTAGCGGAAAGAAGTGGTGTCAGCAAATCTACAATTAGTCGTGTATGCCAAGGGGATAAATTTTCACCAACTATGAAGAATGCACAAAAGATTATAAAGGCGTTGAAAAATTTAACAAATAAAGACGTACATTATGATGATTTTTGGATGTAATTAGAAAATTAATCATACAATCGCCTCCTTAAATTGGTATGATTTAAGGAGGGGCGATTGTATGAAGGTTGTTTGATCAATATTTAAAGGATTTCGTTTGTTGAGTAAAATCGTAAATCCTATATTAAAAGCATTATCTAAAAGTAAATTCTAAGTTTCATAGCAATAAAAAAGTGCACCTCCAATTGTTAAACTGTCTACATACGCAAATAAAATATGTAAAATCGATTGATTTTCCTCAAAATTGGTTATCATACTAGTAAACCCGCCCTTTCTGGAGATAGTGTGGTACTATCATTCTTCCAAATAGACGGGTTTTTTTATGCATTCAATTTTGAATGTTTATGAGTTTTGCAACACCCTCCGTGTATTTAGGGTCCCGTTTCCCAGGTCAAATTCTCTTTGAATACTGGAAATTGCACGTCCTTCTTTAACCGCCAATTCAACACATTGTTTTTTAAACATTTCATCATACTGTTTTTTCATTTAAAACATCTCAAATCGTGTATAACTTTTTTTGTATGGTACATTTCTTTTTCTAGGTGAATAGATTTTTGGAGTATTTGTATTTCAAATGATTTGTATAGAACCATAATTTTTAGTTACTGGATTTTTGTAACCCTTATACTTCCATTTGGAAAACCTATCGACACAGTTTCTACACTCAGTCCTCCAGCCACTCCAGCTGAATTTGCATTGATTAATTCTAGTATAGCTGGGGTACTAGTTGTTATTACGGCTCCTGATGATAAAACAGCTACATCAGTCGAATTAATAGCCGAAATTCTAGAGGAAGGGATTAATGTACCACCTAAACGCAAGCCAATTACGGGTATGGCAGTAGCGCCATTTGAAATATCTGTTTTGACACGAACTGTGTATTCAATAGAATATGTTCCAGGCGCTAATGTCATTGTAGTAGGGAATGGAGTTCCTGTCAAAGTAATGTCCGTGCCTATCTTTAAAACAGCAGTATTAAATCTTATAATAGAATCTCCACTAACAGTTTGACCCGAAGTTGAAACAAGAAATACAGCTGAGCTATTGAAAGTACCGGTAGGACCCGTTGCTCCCGTAGGTCCCGTGTCTCCTTGCAATCCTGTAGCTCCCGTAGGTCCTGTGTCTCCTTGCAATCCTGTTGCTCCTGTAGGTCCTGTGTCTCCTTGCAATCCTGTTGCTCCTGTAGGTCCTGTGTCTCCTT
>NZ_JBFPJH010000384.1:0-2876 GCF_040838255.1 Bacillus sp. C30
AAACGATTACATTTATCAATTTTACTTTATTAAATATTATACATATTCTTTCGTTCCTCGTTACATACTAAAAGATAACTATTATAGAAAAAGATTATTATTATGGAACTTCAATTTATTTATGAAAAAAATTATTCAGGGTGCTCAATACGCAAAATATCTTTTACAAATATATGATGTGGATTCTCATCTTTATCGAGCATTGTACATACAGGAGCTTCTTCATCAAAGTATACGATCATTCCTTCTACGTACTGATATGTATGTTGAACTTGTACCGTTACTTTAATTTCTACTGCTTGTTCATACGCCCTTTTTATTTTCCGAAGCATTTTTGCTGAACATTTTCGTTTCTCTGGATACATAACCATTCCCATAAACCTATTCCCAGCTCTATCTTTCCACATATAATCCCAATGTGGCAATATGCCTTGTTTAAAATCTCCCATAATTCTCCTCTCCTTTATCTTCTATTTATGAACGTGGTGTTTCTGAATATGTATAAATTACCTGTCCACCGCGCTGTGCGTTCCCGATAATATGTTTAAAATCTTCTCGATTTACAACAACTTCTCTGAACGTATAAAATACATCTTTCGTCGCAACATACTCCTTTATTTCATCATTTTTCAGCTGATCCAAAATTGTATTTGCTAATTGTTTATCCATGTATTTCACCTCTCTGCAATATTTTATTCTATCGCATCTTCTATAGGTCCACAACGGTAAAATTATCCCGTTACTATTATGTAATTCACTTTCATTATTTTTATATCTATATCACTTTATTATATTCGCACTAAATATCATATACTAACATAGCTACTTCTCTATATCAAACTTTTTGATGCTCTGTATAACAAAGTTCCAAATCACTGTTTGATATTTTATTTTATGCTACAATATATATTTAGAACTAGGAGGGATACTATGATTCGGAAAGCAAAAAAGACAGATGCGGTAGAAGTAGCACCTTTATTGTATAACGCTCTGCACGAAATTGCTGAAAAAATCACAGGTAGCACAATTGAAGCAAAAGTAATACTAGGACTTGAAACATGGTTCATAAAAGAAAATAATCGATTGAGTTATGAAAACTGTTTAGTGGCTGAACAAGATGGAAAAGTAGTTGGGGTTATTGTCGTTTATCACGGTAGTGATACTGAACAACTTGATGCACCAATCATACACTACTTAAGAGAACTACATGAAGACGAATCCATTACGTTAGAAAAAGAAGCTGAGCTTGATGAGTATTATATTGACACGTTGTCAGTTTCAAATATGTACAGTGGACGTGGCATTGGCTCTAAATTAATCGATGCAGCTGAACTTCATGCAACTGAAAAAGGGCATGAAAAAATCGCCTTACTTGTTAATTTAGAAAACAAACGCGCTTTTTCACTATATGAAAAACTTGGTTACAAAGAAGATAAAACCGTTATGCTCGTCGGTGAACCGTATGCCCATCTAATAAAACCATTACGGTCATTGGTTTCTATATCTTAAAAGGACAATTCTTTTTTACTTGTTATGTAGAGAAAGAGGCTGCCAAAGGGACAGCCTCTTTTAAATTAATTTTGTATTTAATACATTTCCATCCATCGCCTCATGAAATGTATACGTTGTACATCCCCATGGCTTCCTATGGAAAATAGGCGAACCAGACCACCCCATTGCCCTCAGTTCAGTCCCAATCATCGCATTAAAATAACTATGACCTACAAGGGCAATATGTCCATGTACGAGCGCATAGCGGTGCAACATATTAGCGGCTTGCCTTGCTCTTTCTCGTACTTCCTTATAAGACTCAACCTCTTTACTATAACCAACTATCCATCGTGTACGTCCAATAAACATCCATACATTCGGTTTACATTTCAACCATTTTGGAGCATAAAAACTCGTTGGAACTTCAGCTTCCCTAAAAAGAGGATTTTGCACAAGAGATAGGGAATCCAATAACTCAGCCGCTGACTGTACAGCGCGCCTTTGATCACTCGTTACAACCAGTTTCGCTGATTCAATCGCCTCAATTGTTTCAATTGGTATAGGAGTTTCTTTTACTGTAGTCCCTAAATCATATTGCTTCACCCATTCACGAAATGAAATAATTGTCATTGGCTCTATAGTACTGTCCAAACGACCATGACGAATAAAAGAAATTCGCATTCTTTCCACTCCCCATTCATCACTTACGAACTATATTACGTACTATTTCTTATTGCCATCATACCATGCATAAAAAGAAAGTTATATATCCCCACCACTATCATGTGTTATCGATGTGTGCACACCATCCAGTCCATCAAAATATGTAGTTGTTTCATGATGACGCACTTTCTTCAACTGTATATAAGAAAATAAAAATAATAAAATCGCTATAAAGCTCCCCACAACTTCAAACATCATTTTACCGCCCCTAATTTCTCCCACTTTAGTAGGGTATTGTATCTTTTATTATACTCCCGTATAAAGATGTATGCATTTTCATCATTCCTCTCCTAAACAATATTTTTTACATATTTCCTTACAAAAAGTGAATATTTTTCGAATTTTTACTTTGGAAACATTTACAAAGTAGTAAATATAGTTCAAAATAAGAAGAAATAAAAAAGCCCAAATTATTCTTTTTTTGGGAAAACTGGAACAAGGAGAGTTGCTTATGCAGATCGCAGAAACTGGAGATATCATTGAATTTAAAGGTGGAATGCAAGGCCGTGTTCAAAAGGTAAATCAAAACTCCGTTATTGTTGATATAACAATTATGGAGAATTTTAGAGAACTAGATATGGAACCTCTTACAGTTGTAAGCCATAAAAACTATACTGTCATTAATCAACATGCATAATATAATAGAAAGAAAGGATCTGTAT
>NZ_JBFPJH010000385.1:0-2873 GCF_040838255.1 Bacillus sp. C30
ATATTTAAGTGCTAGTATTCGTATGATTTTCGGCGTATTACTTGTTTTAGGATGTTATTTTATTATGAGGAATTTACTGGGGAACACCGAAATAGTAGTGCTCGAGTCAGCCATTGTCTATGTAGGATTAGTATTTAATATTGTAAGTCTCATACTCTATATAGTTGGATTACAACATTTTGGATTATATGGCGGAGAAGAGAGAGAGATTTATGCTGGATTATTAGTAGATAGAGGATATCCGAGATTAATTGGATTATTAGATGATCCCAACATCTTTATTTTTTATAATACAATATTTTTTATGTATTATATGACAAATTTATATAATATCACCAACGTAATAGGATTGATTCTATGTGTTACAACGAGTTTATTAACTTTTTCAAGAGGTGGTATTTTAGCAATTGTGCTCGTCATTTTTGTATATGTATGCATGTCCAGTTTTGCCAAAAAAGTAAAAATAATAATGGGCTTAGTATTGTTTAGTGTTGTTATTTTTAGTTTAGCGAATGTAGTAATGGGTGGACAACTAGATGATATATTGAACGGTCGAATTTCTGATTTTTCACGCGATAATGGGAGTGGCAGATTTACACTATGGGAAGCTGCTTTCAAATATTTTTTATCTAATCCATATATCGGTATCGGTGCTTTTAATTTTTCGAATTATTATGAGTATCAGTTCAATGAAAAACTATATGTGCACAATACATTTTTAGAAATTTTATCTGAATCGGGTACAATTGGTTTTCTTTTATATAGCGCTTTTTTATGTATTTTAATGGTGAAGTTGACTAAGTATAACTTGTTTTGTGAAAAGCCATATCTTTTATTGACTATGATTGCATTTTTATTTCAGATGATGTCATTATCACTTATTATTAACGAAGCTTTCTTTCTATTTTTAGCAGTTGTTGTGAAGTACATTTCAACATATGAAGGAAGGGGAATGATAGATGGTAAAGTGTCTATCAGTACATAACGAGGTGCCTTGTATTTCTATAATAACACCTTCTTATAATAGTTTACGTTTTATTGGTGAGACAATCAGATCTGTGCAGAGTCAATCTTATAAAAATTGGGAAATGCTTATCGTTGATGATGCTTCAACGGACCACTCAGCTGTAAAAATTAAAGAGATGATAGAAGGGGATTCACGAATTCGGTTATTATCATTAGAAGAAAATATGGGGGCTGCTAAAGCTCGGAATATAGCGATTAAAGAAGCGAGAGGAAGGTATATTGCTTTTTTAGATAGTGATGATATTTGGCTACCAAATAAATTGGAGACGCAATTGTTATTTATGGAAGAAACACATGTTGCGTTTTCGTATACGTCCTATAGTTTAATAGATGAAAATAATAATGATCTGAATAGAGAGGTGAACGTACCGGAATTTGTTGATTATCATTATTTAGTGGGAAACACAATTATTGGGTGTTTAACAGTGATGCTTGATCGTGAGAAGATTCCTTGTATTGAAATGCCCAGTGTGCAGCCTGAAGATACAGCGTTATGGCTACAATTGTTATATAAAGGATATGAAGCGAAAGGGATACAGCAGGTATTGGCAAAATATAGAATTGTTACAAATTCTGTTTCAAGAAATAAAATAAGGGCGGCCTTCCGATATTGGAAGCTGTTAAGAGCACAAAAACCACTTAATTCATTGCAAACCTTTTTTTATTTTGGTAAGTATGCTTATCATGCTTACAGAAAAAATAAAATCAATGTAGTTGGGAAGACGCAAGTATGAATATATTGTTGATGACAGATAAATTGATAACTGGGGGAGCCGAGAGTTACTTCTGTAAATTGGAAAACAATTTGCAATATGAAAACATTACGGTTTATACAGCTGCAGGTGAGGGAGAATTATATCAATCTCTTACTAGAAAAGAAAATTTCATGTTACTTAGTCGATGGAATCATTTGAGAAATATTCATTACTTACGAAAAGAGATTTATAAACGAAAGATAGAACTTATTCATGCAAATAGTTTGCGAATGGTATTATATGTTTTTCTACTTCAAAAGTTTATTAAAAGAAAGATAAAAATCGTGTATACGAAACATAATGTAACGATACTAGAAAAGAAAATGCCAATTCTTTTTCGTTATGTCATGAATAAATATGTGAACAATATTATTACAGTAAGTGAATTTGAAAAGAATAACTTAATTTCAATTCATGTAGCTGAAGAGAAAGTAAAGACAATTTACAACGGTGTGGATATTGAAAAATTTTTATTCCAGCAGAAAAAGAAAGAATCTACTTATAAAGTAGGTATATTAGCTAGATTATCCAAGGAGAAAAATCATCAACTATTTGTTAAAATTGCAAATGTGTTAAAAAAGAGAAATGATTTTATGTTTTATATTGCTGGTGATGGACCAGAGAAAGAATCTATTATGAAAGAAATAGAAAAATATGACTTGCAACAAAGTGTAAAGATGTTAGGAAATATTTCAGAGCCACATAAGTTTATAGGAAATATGGATGTATTACTTTTATTATCTTTTCGTGAAGTGTTTCCAATGGTAGTAATTGAAGCAATGGCTACAGGAACACCAATTGTTTCAATAGATGTCGGCGGAATAAATGAAGCGGTAATAGATGGAGAATCAGGTGTTTTAATATCTGAATATTGCGAATCTGAATTCGCAGACGTGCTGGAGGAATTACAAGGAAATGAAGAAAAGGTGAATGATATTAGAGTGAAAGCGCGAGAAAAAGCGGAAAGAAATTTCTCGTTAACTAAAATGGTAGAAGAAACGAAGGATATATATGAATTAAACAAATGACCGTGGAGGTCGTTTGTTTTTTTTATGATACAAACTTTTAAGAGAGAACTCACATATTATATGA
>NZ_JBFPJH010000386.1:0-2864 GCF_040838255.1 Bacillus sp. C30
GTATAATAATTCTAGTAATATTTTGACGGAGGGGAATATTTTGAATAAAGTTTTTTTTCATACTTGTATACTATTTTTGGTTGCGATAATCGCTTCTAGTGTGGGCGCATTCCTCGTTTCATCTCATTTTTTGTTGAATTTTGTCAACATCTCATTCTATATTGCATTGTTTTTTATTCTTATAGGTGGTTTTTTATTCATATTTCAAAACGGATTTTTTAACGTAACAATTTACGCATTCCAAAGAGTATTTGGTACGAATAAAAAAATTGACTCTTTAATTGAAGAAGCAGAGGAACCTATCGATAAGAAAGAACGTATTTATAAAACATATTCATTCAAATGGACGTATCCGATTTGTATTACCGGTATCGTACTTGGGTTGTTCTCGATCCTCATTAGCTTTACTATTTTGATGTAGTTTGCAAACACTATCCCATATGATATAATAATCAGCAAAACATTTTGTTATAAAACTTTAGTTCTTTCATATTAAAAGAGCTTAGGTAACAATAAATAAATTTATATGTATGCGATGATAAAGAAGAGTACATATTGAGGCAATTTCAGAGAGCTTGTGGCTGGTGTGAACAAGTAATTGCGCAGTATGGAATGGGCTTTTGAGCACCAAACCGAACCGAAAGTAGTAGGCTTTGGCGTTATATCCAAACGTTATTATGGATTAGAGAGATTTCACAGTAGTGAAATAATTAGGGTGGTACCGCGGTCCATTCGTCCCTATAGTTTTTTGGGATGAATGGGCTTTTTTGTTTGCCTTCTCTTCCCCATCACGCATTCAAATTTAGGAGGAATTACTTATGTCAGTTATCTTTTCTGGTATTCAGCCGAGTGGAACGATTACACTTGGAAACTATTTAGGAGCTATGAAGCAATTTACAGAGCTTCAAAATGAACACGACTGTTATTTCTGTATTGTAAACCAACATGCGATTACAGTACCTCAAGATCCCGTACAACTTCGTAAAAACATTCGCAGTCTTGCTGCACTTTATGTAGCATGCGGCATCGATCCTGAAAAAGCTACTTTATTTGTACAATCAGAAGTACCAGCACACGCTCAACTAGGATGGATTATGCAATCAGTTGCTTACGTTGGAGAATTAGAGCGTATGACGCAATATAAAGATAAATCTTCTGGTAGAGATTCAGTTCCAGCTGGATTACTAACGTATCCACCATTAATGGCTGCTGATATTTTACTTTACAACACTGAAATCGTACCTGTTGGTGATGATCAAAAACAACATATGGAATTAACACGCGACCTAGCAGAGCGTTTCAACAAACGCTTCCGTGAAGTGTTCACTGTTCCTGAAATTCGTATTCCAAAAGTAGGAGCTCGCGTTATGTCATTAACAGAACCTACGAAAAAAATGAGTAAATCTGATCCGAATCCAAAAGCAATGATCAGTATGCTTGATGAACCAAAAACAATTGAAAAGAAAATTAAAAGTGCTGTAACTGATTCTGAAGGTATCGTGAAATTTGATAAAGAAAACAAACCTGGAATCTCTAACTTATTAACAATCTACTCTTCATTCTCTGGAAAAACAGTTGAAGAAATAGAAGCAATGTACGAAGGAAAAGGATACGGAGACTTCAAAGGCGACCTAGCACACGTAGTCGTAGAAGCAATTCGTCCAATCCAAGACAAGTATAACGAACTAATCAACTCACCAGAACTAGACGAAATTCTAGACAAAGGTGCAGAAAAAGCAAACCGCGTTGCATTCAAACAACTACGCAAAGTAGAAAACGCAATGGGATTAAGTAGAAAGCGTAGGTAACACATAAAGCGGAAGCGGCTCGTTCAGCTCTGACTGGCTAAGGTTCTTTCGCATAAAAGGCGCTTTTTGCCTTCTTATGCGGAAGGTTCTTAGACACGAAGAGCTTGCCGCTGGAGCTGGATTTATTTATAAGGCGGAGGCGACTGCTTAGCCCTGACGGATAAGGTTCTTCCCCACAGAAGGTGCTTTTTACCTTCTCGTGGGGAAGGTTCTTAGACGCGAAGGGCTAGGAGCCGGAGCTGGATTTCATAAAAGGCGGAAGCGGCTCGTTCAGAATGTGAGGAGGATGGAGTTCCTGACGCAGAGGCGTTTTTTGCCTCGCAGGAAGGCGCGAAGCCACCGAACATTCTTGTCACCTCCATAAAAAAAACCGCCAATTGGCGGTTTTTTTAATTTACCTTCTGCTCATTTTCCATTTCCCATAACTTTTCAAAAAACGGCTGTCCTTTTACAAGGCGCTCACATAATTGCTCGTGCTTCTCAGACCATCCAGTTTTCGCTTCATCATAAAGTTTAGCCCAAACATCTTCAAACTCCATATGTTGGACCATTCCGTACGCTGATGGATCCCACTCTGTGAACCAATAGCGAATTTCAGCTGGATTTTTCGTTGTATATAATTGATCTAATGCCATAAATAATAATTGTTTTAACTGTCTTTCTTTACGAGTTAGGCCGTTCATAATGAAAGGTGACGGCGATAAAATATGATGTTCTTTTTCAATCTCTTCCACTTGGAACTCATACTTTTCTGCTTGCACATTCTCTACCATCTCATATACCATCTGTTCTTGACGCGGTATAAGCCTACTTTTTCTAATTGGCACATTATAGCCGATTGAATCAATCGCAATAATTCCTTTTCCATCTGTAACTACAAAACAATATTCTTGTTGCAAGCGTTCGTGATTTTTACGAATATAAGCCTTATGATATACGTCTTCCAATAATTTTTGCGGAAGCTCTAATAATTCGTTCTCGATGTAATGATATAATGTGGCATCTACTTTTAATAATGGCACTTGATCTAATAGCTCAATCGTATCATCTTTCCGC
>NZ_JBFPJH010000387.1:0-2855 GCF_040838255.1 Bacillus sp. C30
ACATAGAGGGTTGTAGCTTGCAAATAGTGAAATGGATATGAAAGAAATAGCGAGCGATTATTTTAACTGAGGTTTTCAATTAGTTAAATAACAGATTAATGAAAAAATTTATAAAATAGTATGAATCGGTAGCGGTTACCGAATTGAAATGAATTTGCTGTAATCGCTCTATAGATTGAAATAAAGGTAGTGACAACAGATGAGAGTAGTTTCAGGAAAATGTAAAGGGCACCCACTTAAAGCGGTACCTGGTAATACAACGCGTCCAACGACAGATAAAGTGAAAGAATCTATTTTTAATATGATAGGTCCTTATTATGATGGTGGTATCGCTCTTGATTTATTTGGTGGTAGCGGTGGTCTTGGAATTGAGGCCATAAGTAGAGGGATTGATAAAGTGATTTTTGTTGACCGAGATAGTAAAGCGATAAAAGTCATTCATCAAAATTTAGAAAGCTGTAGACTACAAGAACAAGCTGAAGTGTACCGAAATGATGCAGAGCGTGCGGTAAAGGCGCTTATAAAGCGTGAAATATCATTCGATCTTATACTAATAGACCCTCCATATAAAGCTCAAAAAATTGTGTCTTTAGTTAGTGTAATGGATCAACATGGATTGTTAAATAAAGATGGCATCATTATGGCAGAGCATGGGGATGACGTGGTTTTACCTGATTCTATAGGAGAACTTGTAAAAGTACGGGCAGAAAACTACGGGATTACAGCAATTTCGATTTATAAGTATGAAGGTGAGGGGACAGAATGACAAGTATAGCTATTTCTTCAGGGAGTTTTGATCCAATTACCCTTGGACATTTGGATATTATTAAAAGGGGAGCAAAAGTATTTGATGAAGTATATGTAGTTGTTTTAAACAATTCATCAAAAAAACCATTCTTTTCGGTAGAAGAACGCCTAGAGTTAATTCGAGAGGCGACAAAGGATATTCCGAATGTAAAAGTTGATTCACATAGTGGATTATTGGTGGAATATGCAAAAATGCGTAATGCAAATGCAATATTACGTGGTTTGCGAGCAGTTTCTGATTTTGAATATGAGATGCAAATTACTTCAATGAATCGAAAATTAGACGAAAATATCGAAACTTTCTTCATTATGACAAATAATCAATATTCATTTTTAAGTTCAAGTATTGTGAAAGAAGTTGCGAGATATGGTGGGAGTGTAGTAGACCTTGTTCCTCCGATTGTAGAGCGTGCTTTAAAAGAAAAGTTTAAAACCCCGTTAAAGTGAACGGGGTTTTTCTTTATGAATGCGTAAAAACAATAAGATGACATATAAATATAAACAAAATAAGGTGAAGATTGGTCCGTAGTGTATAAATGATGTCCAAATATCAGTTAGTGTATAAGAATGATTCAATAAAAATACGGGAAGATCTTCTTGCGTAGGCGAGAAAGAATGAACTTTTTCATAAAATGGTCCCCAAAATATAAAAGTGAAAATAGGAGCGAGAATACTTTGGATAATTCGAGCTAAAAAATATGGTTTAAAGCGGATATCTGTCTCCGCTAATATGCTTGCTACTTGTGCCTGAATAGAAAGACCGCTAAATGCTAAAATGAAGCTTGTTACCATCGCTTGTTGAAGAAGTGTTGTTTCATTAATTTGACTAATCATTTGGCTTCCGAGCGTCATTTCAAAAATACCGGATAATATCGGAATATTAAATTGGGAGGTAAGTTGGAAGAATGATAAAATATGTTGCATAATAAAAGAAAGCGCTTCTGTAATTTGGAAAACAGTAATCATTTTATTTAAAACAGAGAATAAAATAATAAACCCACCAATCATGAGCAGTGTTTGAATAGAAGAAACGATAGCGTCACCGAGTAGTTTTCCGATTGGTCTTTTTTCTTGCATACGTGTTTGGTGGAGGATGGAAAAAGGGTTTTGAAAGGCACGCTTTTGATTCGTATGTTTGTCTTTTATGTAAGTATCGTTATTACCATAAAAGCGCATAAGTAATCCGACGATAAAGTTACTTATATAATGTGCTGCTGCTAATACGAGTCCTAATTTCGGATTATTGAAAAAACCAATAGAAACCGCTCCGAAAATAAAAAGTGGATTAGAAGAATTTGTGAAAGATACGAGTCGTTCCGCTTCAATTTGTGTTAGTTGATTGCTCTTGCGTAGTCTAGCGCTTAATTTGGCGCCAGCGGGGAATCCTGAAGCCATTCCCATTGCCCAAACAAATCCGCCTACCCCTGGAACACGAAACAGTGGACGCATTAGTGGTTCTAATATAACACCGATAAATTTTACAATACCAATACTGATTAGAAGTTCCGCAATGATGAAAAACGGTAGTAGTGAAGGGAATACAACTTCCCACCATATATTTAACCCGCGAATTGAAGCTTGCAAAGCATCTTGGGGGTGAAGTACAAGAGAAAAGGTTAAAAACAACATTGATATGGTAAGAAAAGCAGTTTTCCATTTTTCGTACATGTAAGAAAGTCCCCCTTTGTCCCAAAAACGTTCATTTCAGTATACGTGGATATGTGGTGAATTTAGACCATAAGTATGAAAAAGGAATGAAAAAAATTAAAGGGTGAGAAAAATGAAGGAACCAAAAATCGGTTTAGCGCTTGGATCCGGAGGTGCAAAAGGTTTTGCTCACATAGGGGTAATAAAAGTGTTGAGGGAAGCTGGCATCCCTATTCACATGATAGCAGGTAGTAGTATAGGGGCATTAATTGGTACATTTTATGCAGCGAGTTGTAACGTTGAAAGACTGTATAAATTGGCAGCTGTTTTCAAAAGGAAATATTATTTGGATTTTACAGTTCCTAAAATGGGATTTATTGCTGGAAAACGTATTAAAGATA
>NZ_JBFPJH010000388.1:0-2841 GCF_040838255.1 Bacillus sp. C30
AAATAACTCAATCGATGCTTTATCTAATTCCGTTTCCTTATGCTCCTTTTTATTTTTTTCTTGTTCGCTTTCTTCAAGTCGATCCACTTTAAACTTAATCTTCCCATCATCACCAAGATAACTGTCAGCCGCGCTCCTTATCGGTAGCGCGACAAACAGTAAAAGGATAGAGAGAAATGATAACTTAGCCACTATGCTCCATTGTTTGATCATTTACTTCTTTTTCCTCCCATTTCTTATGCCATACAAATAGATTACTAACTAATCCGATAATGGCAATTACAAACAACACGATGAAAATAACTTTTCCAGTATCTTTACCGCTAATAAAATCATTTAGAAAACTTTCTATATACTGAAGTGGTGAGAACTGACGTACCTTTCCAACAGACGACATTTGATCTACTTTACTTCCAACTGCTTCAGTTAAAAATAGGTACATACTTAAAAATACTAATAAAATAAACATCCCTACCATTTTTATTTGTCGTAATAAGTATGTTGAGACCAATACAAACGCCATCATAATGATTGTGATAAACGCAATCCATAATAAACTTTGATCTTGACCGAACTGTAAAAGACGTCCAGAAATGATACCTATACTAATTCCTTCCACAATTGATATACCGAATGCCACTACTGTAGTTGGTACATTCATATCAATTAATGAGAATTTCTCTTCAAAATGATCTGATTGCGTTCGTTTCTTTTCTTGATTCGCAATTGCGTATGCTGTAAATAACGCAACAATAAAACAAGTTAATACAATTAAATATGGTGTAAAAGCATTACCAGCTACAATGACTCCATCATTTTGTTTCTGAACTGGACTAGATAAAAATTGATATAACATTTCATTTTGGCGATCACCAATTCGGCTATTAGCCAAAATTTTAGTAAAGTTTTTGGAGAATGATTTATCATCGTCCATTTTCTTTGTAAAGTCATTTAATAATGAATCAGCCTTTGAAACAATTGTCGTTCCACTGTCTTGAATTTCTTTTGCTTGTCCATTAATTTGATCAAATGTTTTATATACATCGTCTGATGTTGTTAAACTATGCTTCGAACTCTCGACCAATGACTGACTTTGCATCATTAATGATTTAATACCAGAATCTAACGATAAAACAGCTGTTTGCTCACCAGTATTATTTGTTGTTAGCACTTGCTGTTCTTCAACTAGCTTTAAGCTACTCTCACGCCATTTCGCTAAACCTTTTAAATACTCTCCTAAATTTTCATTCATACTAGTTGCTTGCTGCGTCGTTACATTTAATTTCTCCGCTAGTAGCATTGAATTTTGATCCGCACTAGTAATGAATTGTTGATAAGAGTCTATTTTTTGTTTTAAACCTGTCATATCTTGCTTAACTTCTGCCGTAATACTAGATGAAACAAGGTTTGAAATTAAATCAGTTAAGCTTTGTTTATTTAATACGTAGTACAAAGATTGTTCAGTTGCAATTGCATCTAAACTTCCCTCTTCTAGCTTAGGACCTACATCTTTCGTTCTTAAGTCAATCCCATAATACATTTGGTACAGACTAAGTAAACCTTGGTAACTTTGAACAGTATCTACTGCTTCTTTAATTAGTACATTAGATGTATTAGTTGTTAATTTTTCTGTTTTTTGATGTACAACTTGATTAGTCGTTCGTTCAATAACTTTTGAGTTATCACCTTGGTTTCCTCCTGGATCTGTTCCCGTTCCGCCTCCTGGATTTCCTCCTGGATCTGTTCCCGTTCCGCCTTCAGGGGTCCCTCCGTTACCATTGTTATCCTGTTCCGTTTTTTGAATGATAGGTTTTTTAGCAGTATGTACTAGCGGCATTATTCCATACTGCGTTTTATTAACTACATTTTCCACCTTGCTATTTTTGGATTGTGTTCCTTCATCCTCTTTTTTAGGTTCTTCTTTTTTAGGCTCTTCTTTTCCAGAACTAGTTTCTTTTTCGTAATTTCCATTTAATCTCCATTCCCATGTTACTGGAGAGAAAACATCTATATTGATGCTTGAATCTATTAACTTCACATGAAGGTTAATTTTTAAATCCCCTTCATTACGGGCAGGTATTGTAACTGCTCCGTTTTGAAGAAATTCACTTGTATGATCCACATCATCAATATACAAAGATCCTGTACTTCCGTATAGTTCAAAGCCACTTGGAATACTTATGTTCATAGTTTGAGGTGATTCCATCTTGATTACTTTCGCTGTATCACTAAATGTAATTCCATCCTTAGAAAGACTATTCTTTACTTCTTTAATTGAATTTCCTAAAGAGATTTTATTTACAGGATCATAATTAAAGTTATTTTCTTTATTATATTTATTTGTAAATTGAATTACATTTTTCAGTTGTAATTTCGTTTCATCTGGCAAATCACTTTGAACTATTTCTTCCATATTTAAACTAGGTAATTTTGTAATTAAATTCTCGATTTGTTGCTTGATTCGAACATCTGGTTGTTTCATTAACGTATTTATAAATACTTCTTGTTGTCCATCATTTGAAAGAGACTTCTGTAATCGTTTATTTATCGTTGCTTGAATGTCACTCTCTAACTTCCCTGCAAGTTCTGTATCATATTCTGATACTTGTTTTTTTACATCTGTTAAATATTTTTGAATTGCTGAAGCATCAGCTAAAATATTTGGTTCTTTCTCTGAAAGCATAAATTGATTTGCAATAATTTTATTTGCCGATTCCAGTGAGCTTAACTGCTTTAAAGCATCACCTGCACCCATCTCACTCATAGATTGATTAAATTGACTCGAAAAATTATTAGCTAACAAATTATTATCAGATTGCATTTTTTGAAAGTTATTAAAAC
>NZ_JBFPJH010000389.1:0-2822 GCF_040838255.1 Bacillus sp. C30
AATGATATTTTTTCATTTTGAAAATTCATGCATAGACTCCTTTTATTTTACCCTATTTTGAAAATATACTTTTCTGTTTCAATATTGATCCTCAAGGAAAATCAAAAGATTTTACAAACAATCATAACACATTTTTTTCAAACCAATCCCTATTTCTTTTATTCAAATTCCCTCACTTTCTTACACTTTAATATTTAAATAAAAAGACTTGAATTCATAATTAGAATTCAAGTCTTTTTATGCTCTATTATTTAGAAAACATTCCCTAGCAATTTCGCAATTTCACTAATTAAAATACCAACAACAGCAAAGTCGGAATCACCGAATGTTGTATTTTCAAATCCTAATCCACCTAATATAGGTAGTAATATAGCTGGTAGGAATGAGATTAATAATCCATTTACAAAAGCTCCAAGTATTGCTCCTCGTCTTCCTCCAGTTGCATTTCCAAATACAGCAGCTGTTGCCCCTGTGAAGAAATGAGGGATTAATCCTGGCACTATTACACTTAATCCGATAAACGGAAGAATAAACATAGATAGTAATCCAGCAATAAAACTTGTTAAAAAGCCAATAATAACTGCATTTGGCGCGAATGGGAAGATTGTTGGACAATCTAATGCTGGTTTGGCATTTGGTACAAGTTTATCTGCTATCCCTTTAAATGCAGGGACAATTTCTGCAATCAACATACGGACACCAGCTAGAATAATATATACACCCGCAGCGAATGTAATCGCTTGCATGAATGAATACACGAGATAATTTTGTCCGTTACTTAATTCTGTTTCGATAAAGTTTTTCCCAGCAAATGGTGCAACAATAAAGAATAACACAGCCATTGTTAATGACATAGAAACTGATGTATCACGTAAAAACCCTAATGACTTCGGTACTTTAATTTGTTCTGTAGATTTTTCCTTATTTCCAAATTTACTACCAACAAATCCTGCTGCTAAATACCCAACTGAACCGAAATGGCCAATTGCGATATCATCCATTCCCGTAATTTTTCTAACATACGGTTGAAGTAGAGCTGGAAAAATGACCATAAGTAATCCTAAAATAATAGACCCACTAATAACTAGTGAAGCGCCTTTTATCCCTGTAGTTGAAAATACAGCTGAAATTAAACATGCCATGAATAAGGTATGATGACCAGTTAAAAATACATATTTAAATCTTGTAAATCGTGCAATTAGTAAATTAGCAATCATCCCAAATACCATAATTAATGCCGTTTCTGTTCCTAAAGTTTGCTGTGCTATCGCAACAACAGCTTCGTTATTTGGAATAATCCCTTTAATATGAAATGCTTTATCAAATATTTTACCAAAAACATCTAAAGCCCCTATTAATATAGTAGCTCCGCCTCCTAAAACGACGAAGCCCATAATTGTTTTTAATGTTCCTGAAACTGTATCTGCAAAATTCTTTTTTTGCAATAGTAAACCACACATAGCAAACAATCCAACTAATATTGCAGGCTGTCCCAAAATATCCTTCATTATTAAATCAAACATAGCACTACTCCCCTTTCACCGTTTCTACATCAGGTGTTTTTGTAATGCTTCTTTAATTTCATTTAAATCTAGAATGTTTGTTAATCCAGCAACTGTGCGAGTACCATCTTCAAGGTTGCAAATGATATCTTTCGCACCTAAATATAGATCTGCTTGTTCTGATTTACTTGATGCTAAATCCGTATGAGAAACTTCAGCTTGCATACCAAGTTCAGTTAATATTTTCTTTACATTCATTTCTATAATAAAACTACTTCCTAATCCATTTCCACATACAACTAATACTTTTTTCATTTCAATCTCCCCTTTAATTAGAATATTTAGCTATCATTTCTAGCATTTTATCTTTTGAATTTGAATGCATTAACATTTCTATGTTCGTTGGTTCAGATAACATCTCACTTAATTGTGCCAATGCCTTCAAATGTGTCTCGTTATCTATAGCTGCTAATACAATAATTAAATTTACAGTATGCTCTTGTTTTTCTGAAAATAACACACCCTCTTTTAGTTGTAATAAACTCATCCCTAATTTTTTGACACCTGCTTCTGGACGAGCATGAGGTATAGCGATTTTAGGTGCAATTACAATATACGGGCCTAACTTCTTTACATTCGCAATCATTTCAGAAATATATTCTTCAGAAATATGTCCACTTTGTAATAAAGGTTCCGACGCAACACGAATTGCTTCCTCCCACGTCTCAACGTGATTCTCAAGCTCTATAAATTCTCTAGTTAATAGCTCGTTTAACATAGGCTTATATTTCTCCTCCTTATCAATATGTACCGGACCACTCATAAACTCTCTCAATTCATTTTTTAAAGATTTTTCATCTAAAATGTCTGTGTATTTTTGGATAATACCCATCATCATATCAACTGAATCATTTTGATTTTCGCCATATAAAGTTACATTAACTTTTCGTAGTAACGATGCTTTTTCGGAATCGGTCAAAATTGGATTTACCATAAAGATAGGAATTTTCCCCTTCTCCAGTTCAGTTGTAGTAATAATACAATCTACATCAAATGTATTTGATTCATATTCCCGCTTTGAAATGGCTTTTAAAATATCTACACTTGAAAACACTTGCTCTAATTGGTACTGCAACATACGTGATGTACCAATACCATTTGGACAAACAAGTAGCGCGGTTTTTCTTGGGCTGGGAACGATTCCCTCTTTCCTCATCCAAGCACCAAAGTGCATAGTAATATATGCCATTTCATCATCTGAAACTGTTTTTCCAACATATTCTTCAAAATAATGAATTACTTTTTTTGTAAGAGTATATA
>NZ_JBFPJH010000390.1:0-2817 GCF_040838255.1 Bacillus sp. C30
ATCCTACATACGTTAAATAGGCAAGTCTCGCTCGATCAATTGATTCAGTTTCGTCTACGCCCATTTTTTGATACAATTTTGCAACACAAGAAATTCTTTGTTCTTCTATATCTACTAAACGTGTTGCCACAACAGGATCGTATTTAGCCCAAGCATAAATACCATTCTCAATTTTTTTATCTCGATTAAAACTAATCTGTAATAGCTGTTCTAAAGAGGCATCCTGTTGCTCCATACTTTGAACAATCAGCTTTGTTGCATGCACTTCCCAAAAGTCGAGCATAGAATCTAAAAGCTCTTGATGGTCACGAAAATAGTGATAGAAGCTTCCTTTGCTTATTTTTAGCAATCGAGCAAGTGCTTCAATGCGAACTTTATGTATACCTTCATTAGCTAATTGTTGTAATCCTACTTTTATCCAGTCTTCCCTCGTTAATTGCATATTATCTCTCCAATAAAATACGGTAGCGTATGTTTTACGTTAGATTACTACTATTCTCATTTTTTGTCAATTATTCATTCTGTTTATTTTTATGAACTTTAATGTCGTTGTTAATCGTAATATTGATCGTCATCACCCTTGATAAAATACAAGCACATACTAAATCAAATAGATTTTCTGTTATGTCCAGTAAAATATCTTCCTCTGTAAATTTCAAGAAAATTTGGATGGTCCACAGCCTAAAACCCTTGAATAAGCAGTTAGACCACTAAATTTTTCTGTATATTATTTTAAGTCATATTAGATTCACATGTATAAGGGATATATCAATGATTTTGTTGGTCAAGTATACAAACAATATAACATTCACGTAATAGAATATACTAGATTACACGAAAGGAGATGGCGATATTTGGAATTAAAAAAATTTATTGATCCCCTTCCGATTCCCTCTGCAATAAAACCTATAGGAACATATAAAGGTAAGCCGTTTTATGATGTACGTATGATTGAAACGCTACACAAGTTTCATAGTGATTTACCAAAGACGAAAGTATGGGGTTATAATGGAATGGTACCTGGTCCAACGTTTGAGGTGAAAAAAGATCATCCTGTATATGTGAGATGGTCAAACGATTTACCTGAAAAACACTTCTTACCTGTTGATACAACTGTTCACGGGGCGCATGATAACCCAGAAGTACGAACTGTTGTACATTTACATGGAAGCCCAAGTGAACCAGATAGCGATGGTCATCCTGAAGCATGATTTACGAAAAACTTTCAACAAACAGGACCTAGTTTCGTAAAAGAGATTTATCATTATTCGAATCGAGAACGAGCAACTGCCCTTTGGTATCATGATCATGCACTTGGGATTACTCGTTTAAATGTATATGCGGGTCTCGCAGGACTTTACTTGATTCGTGATAAAGAAGAAAAATCACTCCCCCTACCTAAAGGGAAATACGAGATACCACTTATCGTTCAAGATAAATCTTTTAATCCGGACGGTTCGCTATTTTATCCTGCTCAACCAGAAGACCCACCACCAGGTTTACCATACCCTTCTATTGTTTCTCTATTTTTAGGAAATACAATTGCAGTTAACGGGAAAGTATGGCCATTTTTAAAAGTTGAGCCCCGCAAATATAGATTTCGTTTATTAAACGCTTCTAATACTCGCACATACAAGTTCCAATTAAGTGACCTTAGCTCATTCTTTTTAATAGGGACTGATGGAGGCCTTCTTAAACGGCCGATTAAAGTACAAAGTTTAGATGTTTCACCAGCAGAGCGTATTGACATTATTATTGATTTTTCAAGATTTGAAGGAAAAAAAGTAGTTTTACAAAATGGAATTGATTTAGATAATCCAACTGGTGAGATAATGGAGTTCCAAGTAACGAAACCATTATCCTGCCCAGATAAAAGTAAAATCCCATGCAAATTAAGTAACATTGACTTTATTCCCGTAGAAAAAGTAAAGAAAGTAAGACGATTAACATTAAATGACTCAGAGGATGAATTTGGACGTCTCATGCTTTTATTAGATAATAAAGAATGGGACGATCCAGTGGCAGAAACACCTTTATTAAATTCTGTTGAAATATGTGAGTTAGTAAATTTGACCGTTGGGATTCATCCTATTCATATACATCTAGTTAATTTTCAAGTTCTTGATCGTCATGATTTGAATGGAAACTTATTAAATCCTCTCCCAGCTGATTTTGGATTAAAAGATACCGTGCTTGTAGCAGGTGAACAGACCGTCCGAATCATAATGAAGTTTGAGCCCTATTCTGGAGATTATGTATGGCACTGTCATCGTTTAGAGCATGAAGACCATGATATGATGAGACCGTTAAAAATCATACCTTCCAATCTTAATAGACACAAATTAAATTGATAGATACATTAAATAACACGAAAGTCCCTTCAGGATTACTGAAGGGACTATTACACGTTTGCGAAAAGTGCCTTTATGTACAAGAAGCGCTTTTCAGTCTAAAACTATTTTTTCAGATTACATTGCTCTAGAAGCTTTTCTAGCATTTCCAAAGTAACTGGTTGTGCCTTAGTAGTTAGTTGATACCCAATCCGTCCATTCGTTTCTACAGTTGCTTGTTGTAAATTCTTGATTTCATGTATACCTTTTTCTCTCAGATGCATAAATAATTGTTGTTCTGACATTTTCGCGCGTAATAAATTCTTTTTTAAGATTTCTCCGTTTTCTATAACAATAATGCTATTTCCATTTAGAAACTTTTCTACTTTTCGTGATTTCAATTCAAAAAAATGAATAATAAGTAAAACACCCGCAAAAATAAACGCAGCAAAAATAGATGGGCCTACTTTCCTACTTAATATAGGTT
>NZ_JBFPJH010000391.1:0-2807 GCF_040838255.1 Bacillus sp. C30
TTACGAATAGAACTTGAAATAAAATCAATTATAATTACCATTAAAATGATACCTAATAAAATAATTCCCACACGAGACCAATTACGTGAACTAAGTGCAAAAATTAATGGCGTACCAATACCACCTGCTCCAATAACACCTAAAATCGCAGCGGATCGTACATTAATTTCAAACCTGTATAACGTATACGATAGAAAATCCGGTAACACTTGTGGTAATACGGCATACCAAAGTATTTGAAACCGATTTGCACCCGTTGCTATTAACGCTTCCGTCGGTCCCTTATCTATATTTTCAATTCCTTCCGAATATAGTTTCCCTAACATTCCGATAGAGTGTAACCCTAAAGCTAGAACTCCGGCAAAAGAGCCTGGACCAACAGCTTTTATAAATAAAAGAGCCATAACTAATTCAGGAAATGTACGAACAAAACTAAGTACAAATTTCCCAGTTCCTGAAGTTAATTTTCCACTACTCATATTCGTTGCCGCCCAAAAAGCAAATGGAACAGATAAAAAAGCAGAAATAAATGTACCTAATATCGCAATTGCCAACGTATCAATTAAACCGTGTAATAAATCTTCACCACCTGGCAAAGATACATACGACCAATCTGGGTTCAATACGCCTGTCATAATGGCTTTTGTAATTTCTCCCGCCGTATTCTTTATTCCCTCTAACGGGACTCCTGAAAAGGCCCATACATATACAACTGTAAGTGCTATAAAAATAATCCAGCGATTTACACTCAGTTTCTTCGGTTTTGGTATGATTATCATCGTTTTACTCATTATAATTTCTCCCGCAACGCTGTACTTATATAATCAATTAGCAATACAACAACAAGGGTATAAATAATAATAGAAGCAGTTTGTTGATATTGTAAAAATCCAAGTGTACGATCATAATATAATCCAATCCCACCTGCTCCTACTAAACCTAGAACAGCTGCTGCACGTACATTCACCTCAAATGTATAAAGTACATAGGAGACGAAGTGCGCTTTCACTTGCGGAATGACCCCATAAACTATCCATTGCACCTTATTCGCTCCTACAGCTGTCATTGCTTCTAATGGACCTGGATCAATTGATTCAATTGACTCATACAATAATTTCGCTACGAGTCCAACGGAGAAACAAGTAAGAGCCAAAATACCTGGAAGTGGTCCTATTCCAAAAATCGCTACAAAAATAGCCGCTAATAATAAATCTGGTATTGTTCGTATAAAATTTAAAATCAATCGAGCTGGACTGTACAAAAATACACTAGTAAATACATTACTTGCCGCAAATAGTGCAAGTGGAATGGCTAAAATCGCCCCTAAAGTCGTTCCAATAATCGCCATACGTATTGTATCTAACATTGCTGTTGTAATAATTTGAAAATAACTCCAATCTGGTGGCACCATTTCCTTCAATAAATCCATCATATTCGGAAAACCAACTACTAGTTTTGAAAATGATGCGTCGACCTGTACACTACTACCCCACAACAGTAAAATAACTAAAATAACCGTTAACATATGTTTCAATTTACTCGGCGGCTTCGGTATCGATTTCGAATATATCGTCACTTCATTCATTTAGCTGCCACCTCTAATAATGCGCTTTTCTGAGCTACGTCCCCATAAATTTCAGCGAATTTTTCATCCGTTGCCTCTTCTACTAATCCATCAAAAACAATTTCACCAGCATGTAATCCAATAATACGAGTAGCATATTGCCTCGCTAAATCAATAGAATGTAAGTTTACAATTGTCGTAATTCCAAAATCTTCATTAATTTTCTTCAAATCATCCATTACTTGCTTTGTTGTCAGAGGATCTAACGAAGCAACAGGCTCATCTGCCAATATGATTTTCGCTTCTTGTGCCAATGCTCTAGCAATTGATACACGTTGCTGTTGTCCCCCTGATAATTCATCAGCTCGTGCATATGCTTTTTCTGAGATATTCACTCTATTCAGCGCCTGGAATGCAAGCTCCACATCCTCTTTCGGAAACAGACCTAACGTTGTACGCAATGTAGAATGATATCCAACCCGCCCAGCTAATACATTCTTCAGTACCGTTGATCGCTTCACAAGGTTAAAGCTTTGAAAAATCATACCAATATCTCGGCGCATGCGTCGTAATCCTTTTCCTTTTGCAGCAGTAATAGACTCCCCTTCAATAATGATTTCTCCTTCTGTGATTTCATGAAGGCGATTTACCGATCTGAGAAGTGTTGATTTTCCAGCACCGGATAGCCCGACCATTACAACAAACTCACCTTTTTGAATTTTCAAGTTTATATTATTCAATCCTTTTGTACCATTCGGATACACTTTGGAAACATTTCGAAACTCTATCACACATCTTACCTACCTTCTATGTATTATCAATAACTGAAAAACGGCAAACTAACTGAAATCACACACTTTCCAGTTAGTCGCCATTTCCATATGTATTATTGCGTTTTCACTTTCTTTCCATATTCACGAACGATATCAAATTTACTATCATCAGATTTAACGTATCCTTCATGTGAGTATACTTCTTTAATGATTTTGTGCCCTTCCTCATTCTTTCCTATTTCAATGAAAGCATCCTGTAATTTCTTGCTCCACTCTGCATCTAAATCAGAACGTATAGAAATCGTATCGTTTGGAATTTTCTCCGTAAATTTTACTATTTTCGTTTGATCGAATATATTCGGATAATCTTTTTTTACAATATTGCGAGCATCTTGGAATACAACAGCTGCATCTACATCACCATTTAAAAGAGCAATAAGTGACTGATCATGACCTTTTAATGTAACAGG
>NZ_JBFPJH010000037.1:0-22584 GCF_040838255.1 Bacillus sp. C30
GCTTATACAATGTATTCCGTTCAAGAAAATAAGAAACTTAGCGCTTGAATTAATAGTGATCAAATAGTAATTGTTCTTCCTAAGTCAGAAAGATACAGAAAATATATTGTTAGGAGAATATAAGGCATGAGTAGCGCAAATATATCAAAAGATAGCGACACTTCGAAATTGAATCAAATGACTATTATACCTGAACAAGCCGCTGGCACACGCAAGGTAAGGGTATCACCACAAAATGATAGAGAGAGGATTGAAGACCTTCTATTACATTCATTCATTTCCGAAAAAGAAATATTAATCACTTATTATGAAGATGGTTATTTTCCCACAATATGTATGACTGTAATTGAAATAGACCCTTTGAAGCGTTATGTAATATGCATAGACACCTTTGACTATAAACATACCTTTAGTTTTATAGACATAATTGATGTGCGTTAATTATGTCTATAAAATTCATGCTATTCCCATCAAGTAATATGTAACACTCCATTTACATCATTTTATTAATATAATAAGAATGACAGACTTACAGTACACAAATTCTGTATGCCTACTCCCTCCTCAAATGTTATTTGTTTTATCTCTCACTAGCACTTATCAAAACAAAAAATAGTGATTCACCTGACTAAAAAATCAGGTGAATCACTATTTTATAGTTCTTATTCCCTTACAGCTACCGTCTATTACTTCGCGCTCACAATCTTATAATAAGAGCGAACTGTTAAGAAGTAATATCCGATATAAATGACGCCATATACTCCGATACTAATTAGGAGTGGAATCATAATTTCAAATGGTAATAAGTTTGCTAAACCTTTTAGTGCAAATAAGCTGTGCAGGATTCCAATTACTAACGGAATCGCAAAGATAAAGCTTACTTGTTTTGCAATAGCTTTTTTCATTTCTTGTTTCGTTACACCAACTTTACGAAGTACAATGTAACGCTCACGATCTGCATTTGCTTCAGTTAATTGCTTGAAGTAAATAATAGAGCCTGTTGCTAGTAAGAATACAAGTCCTAAGAACATTCCGATGAACATCATTAGTCCCGTTCCTTCAAGCCCCATATGGAAACCAGTATAGAAATCTCTAAATGGTGGTACCATTTCTGATTCACCAGCTGGCATCACTTTTGTTAATTTCTCTGTTAATACTTTACTGTTTCTTTCATCTTTTACATCAATATTTTTTACAACACGTGTTCCAAATGCTTGCTTCGCTTGTTCATACATTTCATCTGAAACGACAACAACTAGTTCACCTAAGTTTGTAATTGCATTATCATTTGCGCCTTGAATCGTTAATTTCTTCGTTTCATTGCCAATTTGGAATACCGCTTTATTTCCTTTATATTGTGGACTAAACTCATGCCCTTCAATATAAGAGCTATCATATATAAATGCTTCACCAGTAGTTATATTCACTGTTTCCGCATCAATTTTTTTAGCAAGTTTGTTAAATTCAGACTGAGATATAAACTGATATTTCTCTGAAATCGTGTAGTTCATATTAAGAATGAAATCAACTTTATCCCCTTCGAACTTCCCTTTGACAGGAACCGTTTCAATTTCAAATTGATCTTTAACAGGATGATCCTGCTTCTCTTCCGCAAGAATTGTATTTACTTTCTTATCAAGCTCCGCATCTTTTTTCTCATAAGAATAACTGTATGGCATAGCTGCTTTTGATTGCGTAAATGTGTTGTAATACATCGTAACTGACGTACCAACTGCCGTTAATGTTACTGCACTTAAAATAGAAATTGTCGCAAGTGACTTTGCATTTCCTTTAATACGATATAGTAACTGTGACGTCGTTACCATATTCATACCGTTATAAAACGATGATTTATTATTTCTTGCACGTTTTAATACGAATACTGTAAAGAACATAAATAGTAAGTACGTACCTAATACTGTCGCAAGTAAAATGTAAAGTGCGACTACCATAAAGTCTGCATACTTAAGTGCCTTCACATACATCAATGCTAAGAAATAACCTGAACCGATTAAGAAAATTGAAAGTAAGGCCATAATTACTGATCCTTTTGGCATTGCTTCTCCTTCACGTTCAGCGCGGAAAAGTTCAATTAGCTTGAATCGATAAATTAAACGATACCCTTGAAGTGATGTATACAATATAATCACAAAGAAAATAATTGCTGTATCAACAATTGCAGCCATCGGTACGTCAAAATGAACATTTAAGTTCAACCCCATCATACTTACTAGTAGTTCAAGGAATAGTTTTGAAAGGACGCTACCAATCGCAATCCCTATAACTAAAGACATTAATCCCATTAACATATTTTCATAAAAGAGCATTTTACCGATCTGCCTTTTACGAATACCAAGTAACGAATATAGTCCAACTTCTTTTTTACGCTTCCGTGTAAAGAAACTGTTCGAATATATAATGAATACCGCTACGAAGATGATTAGCATGACACTTGAAACTTGAAATGCACCGCCAATTTTTTTAGAAGCTTCCGCAGCTTTTTCCATTTGTGAATTATACTGCAACGCCTTAAATGTAAAATAAATGACGATGCTAAATATCATAGATGCAAAATATACAAAGTAGTCTTTAAAGTTCCGCTGTATGTTGCGGAGGGCAATGCTAGATAAGGTCATCAGCCATACCTCCAGAAATGGAAGACATTACGTCAACGACTTTTTGGAAGAACTGTTTACGTGTTGATTCACCGCGGTGCAATTCTTTATATAACTCACCATCTTTAATGAAAATAACTCGTTTACAATAACTCGCCGCAAATGCATCATGCGTTACCATCAAAATTGTAGAATTATCATATTCATTTAACGACTTCATACTTTCTAATAAATCTGTCGCTGATTTAGAATCAAGTGCTCCAGTCGGTTCGTCCCCAAATATCATACTAGGACTTGTAACGATCGCGCGCGATGCTGCGCAGCGCTGCTTCTGTCCACCAGATACTTGATATGGGAACTGACTTAAAATATGATCAATACCGAATTTCTTTGAGATTTCAAGAACGCGGCGATCAATCTCACTCGCTTTCACCTTTGATAACGCAAGAGGTAACGCAATATTCTCTTTCACCGTTAACGTATCTAATAAGTTATAATCTTGGAAAATGAACCCTAAATGATCGCGGCGGAATAACGCCAGCTTATCATCGTTCATCTTCACGATATCTTTTCCATCAATTAAAATTTCACCGTTCGTCGCATTATCAATTGTAGAAAGAACGTTTAGTAGCGTCGTCTTACCAGAACCAGAAGGTCCCATAATTCCAACGAACTCACCTTCTTTTACTTGTAAGTTAATACCTTTTAAAGCTGCAAATTTATTCCCACCTGTGTCATATACTTTTTCAATATTTTTTGCTTCTAACACTGTTTTCATCTCGACATCCCTCATTTCTTCTATTCTCTATTTTCAACTATATACACTCTCTACTCTTGCCACTATCGATGTTTCTTACACAAACATGACAGTTATGTAAGGCACATAAGCGGAGAAATCAAAATTTAACCTAATGAGCTAAAGTACTTTGTTACTATAACATTGGGATATCATGCCATCCATTCATTCTCCTTACAGGAACATTACAATTTTGTAAGGTTAAAAATGCCCCCTACAAAGTTGTGCATGAAATGTCGGATGGAGCTATTTCATTCTTGCTATTCTATATACAAAGGAGGTCATAGTATGGATTCACTTAAAAATATGAATGCGGCAATGCAGTATATTGAAGACAACCTTACACACGAAATTGATTTTAAAGAAGTCGCAAAAATAGCTTTCTGCTCCGAATATCATTTCAAAAGAATGTTTTCTTTTCTAGCTGGCATATCACTATCAGAATATATTCGCTGTAGACGTCTTACCCTTGCTGCCTTTGAACTAAAAGATAGCAATGCAAAAGTCATTGATGTCGCTATAAAATATGGATACAACTCACCAGATTCATTTACACGTGCATTTCAAAATTTGCACGGAATAACGCCTTCAGAAGCTCGAAGTACAATTCGTTCTTTGAAGGCTTATTCACCAATGACCTTCCAACTATCCATTCAAGGAGGAAATGA
The DNA here is from genome assembly GCF_040838255.1 of Bacillus sp. C30. Taxonomy (NCBI): domain Bacteria; kingdom Bacillati; phylum Bacillota; class Bacilli; order Caryophanales; family Bacillaceae; genus Bacillus; species Bacillus sp. C30. The sequence continues at coordinate 4,080 of NZ_JBFPJH010000037.1, forward strand.
AATGAACTATCGAATTGAAGAAAAAGGGCCATTTCAAATCATTGGTATACAAAAACGAGTACCGATTGTTTTTAACGGTGTAAACAAAGAAATTGCTTCTATGTGGAAAAGTTTAACCCCACAGTCCATTCAAACATTAAAGATGCTTTCAAATGTGAACCCAAATGGAATCATTAGTGCCTCTACTAACTTTTCTGAAGGAAGAATGGAAGAAAAAGGCGAACTCGATCACTATATTGGAGTAGCCACAACGAAAGATTGCCCAGAGCAATTTGCGCAACTTGAAGTCGCAGCTTCAACATGGGCTATATTTGAAGCTGTCGGTCCATTTCCTGATGCATTACAAAATGTGTGGGGACGTATTTATTCCGAATGGTTCCCTTCTTCGAACTATGAACTAGCAGAAGGACCGGAAATATTGTGGAATGAACAGAAAGATGTAACTTCTCCAAACTTCAAAAGTGAAATTTGGATACCGGTTTTGAAGAAATAATGTCTAGATCCAAATTTCCCTAAAATAAAAAAGCTACTGCTCCTTTCAAAGGAGCAGTAGCTTTTTTATTTTAACTTCTTCTTTACAAACAAAATACGAATATGACATTAACTTTATTTTATACTTCTTCTCGACTCGTTCTTATACAAGAAAATAGTAACAATCGTAAGTACTATAACAACTCCAAAAGTAAACACTCTGTAGTTCGAGATCGTAGCAGTACCGATTAACAAGGCAGGTATAACAGCCATAATTAAGCCACCGAACATACCGACAAACGATCCTATACTTTGTTTTACTACTTGAGTTTCTGATACCCAATCATAATAACCAAATCGATTATTAATAAAAATCCCCCATACTGCCGAAAATAATGAATATGTTATCGGTGTTATTACGATGAAAAGAGAACTCCAAACATCTAGTTTTAACCCTATTATCAGTAATACAGCACTAATAAGTGATGCAGGTATACTTAATGAAAGATTCATAAGAATTTTACTGTCATAAATCATCTTTGGCGCTATAGGCAACGACTTAATAATCCATACATTTTTTCCTTCTAAAGACAATGACACACATGTTGTACACGTCATCGAAATCGCTGCTGAAATAGCAAATGGAGCAATCTTTTGCAACAGAGGCTCAATTCCAGGATACGCTATTAATTGACTTGGCCCTACTACAACTATAGCTAGTGCGAAAGCTAGCGCCATCACAACTCCCATTCCGCTATTTACCACATACACTGTAGAAGAAAAGAAACGCTTCAGTTCTTTTTTATACAATGCGGCCAATACACTTTCTTTTCTCATGCTATGAATCTCATAATTTGAAAGCATATGATAAGTGGTAATCTCTGTATTTATTTGCTTATATTTTAACGAAAGGATTTTTACAAAAAGATAATACCAAATAACCGATATCCCAACAAACAGGATGAAAGCTACAATATCAGCATGAACAATTGCTTTTTGAAACATGTTAGCTAATGGATACACTTTAGTTAGTTGCTCTGAAATAATTGCACCTATTCCGTTCATATCATTAAGACTATATTGAGCATTTCCGCTTTTTAGCATAAAGAAACCGAATGTAATAATTACTATAAAACTTAAAGTCGTAGTTATTTTATTCGTATTTTTAAATTTAGAAGCGATTGCCGTAATAGCAGCTCCAAAAATCGCTGCTATTGTTGTTGGAATTAAAGATGCTATAAACATACTGATTAACCACATAAAGTAAAAAGAAACTGATGGCCTCTCATGTATGCCATAAACAACTCCCATTGGTAGCATGATTATGATTGAAAAGATCGTATTCAGCAAATATAAATACAAAAACCTACTTGTAATAACCGTACTTACACGAATCGGTAATGACATTAAAAGATCGTAATCCTTAAAAGCAAAAATCTCTCCATTTGCCTTAAATATAGTGAAAAACAACGTCAATACACTGCTAATAACTAGTGCATAAACTGGGATAATTTCACTTATTCCTAGTCTCACCAACCCATATGCCGAGGCCCCACAATATAGCATTAACATGACACCAACTAAGGCAATAGATGCTGACAGTAAAATCTTATTCTGCTTCTTCTTTTTATCTTTTTCGTATTTAAAAGTATTTAAACCAAGCTGCGTTATCAAGCGGATTTTTAAAAGACCTAGACTACTAATATTCATTAGCAAGCTCCTTCATAAAGAGCTCTTCCAATGATCCTTCCTTTATTAAAGAATTCACTTCCCCTGAAAGTGCTAATTTCCCTCTATTAATCATCGCTATTTTATTACATAACTTCTCCGCCACATCTAAAACATGTGTAGAAAAGAAAATCGCACTTCCCTTTTCACAAAGCTCCTTCATAATACCTTTCAACACTACAGCAGCCTTTGGATCAAGACCCACGAAGGGTTCATCTAAAACTAATAATTTCGGTTTATGCAAAACCGCTGATATAATCGCCACTTTTTGTTTCATACCATGTGAATAAGAAGATATTAAATCACCTAGGTACGGTGTAATCTCAAAAGCATCTCCATACTTTTGTATCTGTTCTTCCCGATCCTTCGCAGACACTTTAAACACATCCGCAACAAAGTTTAAATATTGAATTCCTGTTAATTGCTCATATAAATCTGGATTATCGGGAATATACGCCATTACTCTCTTACATGCAATCGGATCCTTTTTTACTGAATATCCATCAACAAAAATTTCACCCTCTTCAAAATCTATAACTCCAACTAACGACTTAATTGTTGTACTTTTCCCCGCACCGTTATGCCCAATAAATCCAAAGATATCTCCTGCTTGAACAGTAATATTTAACTGATCTACTGCTTTTTTGCCACCTTTGTATGTCTTGCTAAAATTTATAATTTCTAACATGTGATTTCCCCCAAACTATCTTTTTGACTGAATTTTCAGACCCTTAAACAAAAAATTTACTCAGTGAGCTTTTCGTTACCCCCACTGAGTATTACAATTTCTTAACACATAAAAACTATAAATATAAAATTTGACTAGTACAGTTCAATCCCTTATTGCTCACAATTGCATTTCTTTTTTATATAAAACGTAAGAATATAAATTTGTTATGAGGACAGCAACTACTATAATCCCTAGCATCATATAAGATCTCCAATCAGCTGGAGCGAAAACACTTATAATCATAATGAGTCCTAAAGCTACAAATACTTTTCCACTAAATCGATGTGTTTTCCGCCATACTTCTTCATTACTTAACGTCCAAGGATTACGCATCCCAACGAAAAAGTTAGGCTTACACTGCGGTAAATAATTACCCATCACTAAAAATAAAACACCAACTAATAATTCTGGAACTCGATTAATGAATAAATTATATCCTAGTCCACTTGTAATAATATCTATATTCCCTACAAATAGTAGCAGGATTATCCCGTTATTCATCATCATAAAAGCTTTAGAAAATTTCTCGTAATTTGCTTTCCTTGGATCAATCTTTGGTATCACATTTAGAAATACATATAACGCAATCATAATTCCAACCATAGAAATCATTCCGTAAAGTTTAGAAGAATAGCCATCTACCTTACCACCACTCCAATGTGTCGCGATTGTATCCGGCAAATGTGGCCAAGCAAACGCCCATGCGATACAAGTTATAAGAACTAATATAATTGCAAAAAGATGCTTTTTCATTTCCCCTCTTCCCCCTTATTCGTAAACGTAAACACCCAAGTCAATAAATCTTGAAATACAGTTGTGTTTAAAGAGTACATAACGAATTGTCCTCTTTTTTCATCTTGGATAAGTTCAGCATTTTTAAGTGCATTTAAATGATGAGAAATACTTGGCTTTGTCATGTTGAACTGTTCAGCAATTTCCCCAGCTGTTAAATCGCCTTCTTTTAATAAATCTAAAATTTTTCGCCTTGTTGGGTCTGCTAATGCTTTAAATGCTTGATTCAATGTCTTTCTTCCTTTCGATAATTAGACATTTAGATATTTATCTAAATGTTAAAATATTTTCAGTTAATTGTCAATTGTATCCCTAGCCCTTTTTACTTTTTCCACTTTTGACCTATATTGTTTACTAGCTTATATTTCAACATAATGAAAAGACGAGAAACACATGATACACTATAGCTACAATTGTTTTTTTAGGAGGAATATACATATGTATAAAATTTTAATCGTTGAAGACGATCCAAATATTTCATCATTACTACAATCTCACATTCAAAAATATGGCTATGATGCTGTTGTTGCGGAGAACTTCGATGATATTATGGAATCGTTTAACGCTGTGAAACCACATCTTGTTTTACTTGATGTAAACTTACCGAAATTCGATGGATTCTACTGGTGCCGTCAAATTCGTCATGAATCTACTTGTCCAATTATTTTCATTTCGGCACGCGCAGGTGAAATGGAGCAAATTATGGCGATTGAAAGCGGTGCGGATGATTACATTACAAAACCGTTCCACTACGACGTTGTAATGGCAAAAATTAAAGGGCAATTACGCCGTATTTACGGTGATTATGCACCAAATATTTCTGAGCGTATCGTTGAAGTTGAAGGACTAAAACTATTCCCTGAGCGTCCAGAAATTCATTTCGGCGCTGAGCAAGTTCTTTTAACGAAGAAAGAAGCAATTTTAGCAGAAATGTTGTTATCTAAATTTCCTCGTACAGCGAGTCGTGAAGATTTACTAGCCGCTCTTTGGGACGACGAAAGCTTCGTTGAGGAAAATACATTAAACGTAAACATCACGCGTCTTCGTAAAAAGTTCAATGAGCTTGGTATTGAAAATGCTATTGAAACAGTACGTGGACTTGGGTATCGTTTTAACGCAACTTGGAGTGAATAAGCATGAAACTATTTTTACGTGATCATTTTGCATTTTTCCTACTATATGTATTAAACTTCGGAATCATTTTCGTTCTTTATGATGCAGTAGACGGATTTCAAAATAATAAGTTTTACTTCATCGTTTTAAGTTTATACTTATTCATCTGTTTCCTCGCTTATCGTTACGTTCGTAACCGTAGAATGTATCACAGATTAAGTGAACCACCAGAGAAACTGGAAGATGCGTTTATTGAAAGAGCGACTGCTCCTATGCCACACGGTGTAAACGAGCTCGTTCGTACGCAATATCGTCTATTCCAAAAAGACCTACAAACATTCGAAGTAAAACAGCAAGAACACCAATTATTTATTAACCATTGGGTGCATCAAATGAAAACGCCTGTTTCTGTTATGCAGCTTATGGTGCTTGAAATGGAAGATGAACATTTAATCCCGAAATTCAAAAAAGAATTAGAACGATTAAATCAAGGACTCGATATGGCTTTATATATGGCAAGGTTAAACAACTTCCATGAAGACTTCCATGTTGAGACGATTTCATTAAAAGATGCTGTAACAAAAAATATTAACGGATTGAAAGAATTATTCATTCGAAACGGAGTCTTCCCCGTTTTAGAAGTTCATTCAGATTTAAAGGTTGCTTCTGATGCGAAATGGCTAAAGTTCATCATTTATCAGTTAATGACAAATGCAGTTCGCTACTCTGGTGAGCGCGGAAAGAAAGTTTTCTTATCAGCTTATCGCAATGGTAAAGATATTATTTTGGAAGTTCGTGACGAAGGCGTTGGTATTCCGCAAGAAGATATTCGAAGAGTATTTGAACCTTTTTACACTGGAAAAAACGGTCGTGCATTCGGAGAATCTACTGGTATGGGGCTTTATATTGTAAGTAAAATTTGTGATTATTTAGGTCACTCTGTGAAACTAGACTCTGAAGTTGGCAAAGGAACGACGATTAAAATCATCTTCCACAACGCTGCAAACAATCAAGCAGAAAACACTGAGAAGGTGACCGAAGCATGACCATAACATATGCTAGCAAAATGTATGAGAATTTACTCTCATACATTTTTTGCAATAAGACTACATATCGGCCTGCTAACGGGAGGCATATATTATGACATTTTGGCAATTTGCATTTAAAAATGTAACGCGCAACTCAAGAGCTTATTTTGCCTACTTTATAAGCAGTGCCTTCTCTATTGCTGTTTTCTTTTCGTTTGCTGTTTATTTATTTCATCCGAAATTACAAAACTTCAATATGATCTCTGAAATTTCAGGGTTAATGATATTTTCAGAAGTAGTAATTGTTTTCTTCTCTTTCTTCTTTTTACTATATTCGATTGGATCATTTTTAAAAGTTCGTAAAAAACAATTTGGGATTTTAACCATTTTAGGTATATCGAAAAAGCAATTACATCGTCTCGTTTTTACGGAAAATATGTTAATTGGTATTTTATCTATCTTTTTCGGCATACAGTTTGGGTTTGTTTTTTCGCAATTTTTCTTATTAGTGACAGCGAAAATTACGCACGTACCAGGTATATATTTATACGGGCCTACTAACGCAATCATTTTAACGACCATCGTTTTTCTTAGTCTTTTTATCATTGTATCTGCATTCACACCAATGCTTATTCGTACAAAAAAAGCGGTACACCTTTTAAAAACAAATGGTGGAAAACAAAAAGAAAGAAAACCATCCATATTTATTTCTTTATTTGGTGCTATCTGTTTATTAGGCGGCTATGCTTTAGCTGGAAATCCTAAATATTTTGTCTCAGTAAGCCCGCAAATAGGTGTTATATACATGGTTTCAAGTATCTTCGTAATCCCAACGTTTGTTACAATGGGAACGTATTTTTTCTTTTCGCAAATTAGTTTTTCACTTATTTATATTTTGAAAAAAAGAAGAAAATTTTATATGAAACGGATAAATATGCTTTGGATATCTGATTTAGCAAACCGTATTCGAACAAATATTAATATGCTTTTTATTGTGACCATGCTATCTACCGTCGCTTTTACAATGATTACGTTTTTATATGGATTCGGGAAATTTATTAAACTAGATGTTACTAAAACTTCACCTTTTCCAATTTCTTATTTTTCTTATGATGCGAATCCTTTTGTTACAGAACACTTGAATTGGCTTGAGCAGCAATTACAAAGGGAAAATTTCTCTTATGAGAAAATAAACGCTGATTTATATGAAGCACCATTAAAAGAAGATCAAGGTATAGCCATTTATAATGACGTATATGCAATTAAGCAAAGTGACTATAACAAACTTGCGGATTCTTTACAATTAAAACAACTATTCATGGATGATAACGAAGCATATGTTTTAACAGGGACATCTTATATCACCATATTTAATGAGTTTGAGCAAAGCTACAACAGAGACTACATTACACTCTCTAGCACAAATACGAAATTACGAGTAAAAGGCTATGAATATGTGAATGCAATTCCATCTACCTTTTCATATCAAACGTTAGTTTTACCTGATGCTGTTGTAGAAAATTTCCCCAATACAACTAAACATGTATCAGCGTACAATTATAAAGTACAAAACTGGGAAAAAACGTATAAAATTGCAGATGATTTTATAGAAAAGGTGCAAAAAGATCGAGATAAATCCCAGTACAAAGGACCTCTTATTCGCTCCTTTGAATCGGCAGGGTCACTATATAGAATAACATCAGGAAGTGCCGCATACTTCCTAATCGGGACATTCTTAGGTGTCATTTTCTTTATTGGAGCAGGTAGCGTTCTTTACTTCAGAATGTATACAGATTTAACGAACGAACAAGAAAAATATGTAGCAATTTCAAAAATTGGTGTAACAGATGCAGAGATGAAAAAATCTGCAACCATTCAACTTAGCATTTTATTTTTCGTTCCTTACATTATGGCATCCATTCATACAATGTTTGCAACGAAAATGCTACAAGATGTAATTGGTTTATCTTTGTTCAAAGAAGTTTCAGCCGTTCTTATTATTTTTGGATTCGTTGAAATCGTATTTTTCTTATTCATTCGTTCACTTTATATGCAAAAATTATCACAGTATACGAATGGACAAATTATTTAAGACAAACTTGATGAAAAGAGTATCTCTCATACTCTTTCATCTTCAACCTATTAGGAGGTTTAGGCGCATGACATTTTGGCAGTTTGCATTTAAAAACGTGACGCGGAACGCCAGAGCTTATTTCGCCTATTTTGTAAGCAGTGCGTTTTCCATTGCAATTTTCTTCTCGTTTGCAGTTTATTTATTTCATCCTAAATTGCATATGACCGGCGTGAATGCTGCTCTGAACATATTAATGACAATCTCAGAAGTTGTCATTGTATTCTTTTCATTTTTCTTTTTACTATATTCAATCGGTACTTTCTTAAAAGTACGAAAAAAACAGTTCGGGATTTTAACAGTACTTGGCATATCTCCAAAGCAATTAAAGAGGCTCGTATTTCTAGAAAACATGCTAATTGGTGGCCTATCCATATTTTTCGGCATTCAATTTGGCCTTGTCTTTTCACAGTTCTTTTTATTAGTTACCGCCAAAATTACGCATGTGCCTGGTTTATATTTATATTGGTGGCCTACAGCTGCTATCGTTTTAACTATAATTATCTTTCTTGGACTCTTCATTCTCGTATCATCTTTTACACCGATGCTAATCCGTACGAGAAAAGCTGTACGTCTTTTAAAAGAAGGAACAAAACAAAAAGAAAGAAAAGCATCTGTACTCATCTCTCTCTTTGGTGCGATATGTTTAATATCTGGATATGTTTTAGCAGCAAACCCACTATATTTTATGTCACTAGGAGATATCACTGGGCTTTTGTACGCTGCCTCCTGTATATTTGTCATCCCATCACTTGCTGCAGCTGGGACATATTTTTTCTTCTCACAAATTAGCTTCTTACTCATTCGCATATTAAAGACGAGAAGAAAATTTTATATGAAACGTATTAATATGCTTTGGGTTTCTGATTTAGCAACTCGGATTCGGACAAATATTAACATGCTCTTTATCGTGACGATGTTATCGACACTCGCTTTCACAATGATTACATTCTTATATGGGTTTGGGAAATTCACAAAGTTTGATGAAATAAGGCAAAACCCTTTCCCGTTTACTTATTTATCACATACTGAAAATACGTTAGCTGATGAACATTTAAACTGGTTAGAGCAAAAATTTAATGAAGAGCACTTTACTTATACAAAATTTAAAACAGACATATATGAAGTATCTTCAGCTGAGGATAACACACAGCTCTATTATGCCATTAAACAAAGTGACTATAATGTACTTGCTAAAGCATTAAGCTGGGAAACTCTCACGGTGAATAAGAATGAATCTTATATTCTTATGAAAGACTTAGACGATCAAGTTATTGGAACAATTCATACTAAAGAAAGGAAAAATATTCTTCCACTTACTCAAAACAATTTACAACTACAAGTGAAAGAATATAAAAGTTATAACCCCTTCCCAAACAGCTTAATATACCAATTACTCGTACTATCTGATGAAAATGTAGAAGCCTTATCAACCACTTCAAAACAGATGAGTGTATATAGCTTCAAAGTTCCAGATTGGGAAAAGGCACATAATATTGGTTCAGCATTTATAACAAAAATTGATAATGACAATGCAGCTATTCAGGCAGAACATCCACCGTTTCATGCAAGTGAAGCAAGCGATTCTCTATACAAAACAAAATTAAATGTTGCTTCGTTTTTCTTAATTGGTACTTTCCTAGGTGTTATTTTCTTTATCGGAGCTGGCAGTGTTCTTTACTTCCGTATGTATACGGATTTAACAAATGAGCAAGAAAAGTATATAACGATTACAAAAATCGGTTTAACAGAAGTCGAAATGAAGCAATCCGCTACAATTCAACTTGCGATTCTTTTCTTTGTTCCTTACATTATGGCATCGATCCATACGATGTTTGCGACAAAGATGTTACAAGAGATATTACATCTATCATTATTCGCTGAGATTACAGTTGTACTTGTAATCTTTGGAACGGTTGAAATTATCTTTTTCCTTTTAATTCGTTCCTTTTATATGCAAAAATTATCACAACATATTAAGTTTTAAAAATAGAAAGGTGATTATTATGGAAGAAGTATTACACATAAAAAACGTCTCAAAAGTGTATGAAGGAAAGGTCCCTCATACTGCTTTAAAAAATATAAATTTACATGTAGATAAAGGAGAATTTGTTGCTATCATGGGACCATCTGGTAGCGGTAAATCTACATTTTTAAACGTTATCTCTACAATTGACTCCCCTACTTCTGGTGATGTCGTGATTAATGGAAAAAAACCGCACACATTTCGTAGAGAGAAACTAGCTATTTTCCGCCGCCAAGAGTTAGGGTTTGTTTTCCAAAACTTTAACCTATTAGATACACTAACAATCGGTGAAAATATCGTACTGCCTTTAACTTTAGATAATGTTCCTTTAAAAGAGATGGACGAAAAACTCGATAACATTTCAAAGAAACTTGGAATTGATCATATTTTGGACAAGCGTATTTTTGAAGTTTCTGGAGGACAAGCACAGCGTACCGCGGTAGCACGCGCTGTTATTCATCATCCGTCACTTCTACTTGCGGATGAACCGACAGGAAACTTAGATTCTAAAGCAGCAATTGATGTAATGGAGCTATTTACGAAATTAAATAAAGAAGAGGATGCCACAATTTTAATGGTTACTCATGATCCGTTTGCAGCAAGTTATTGTAACCGCGTTATTTTCATTAAAGATGGTGGGCTTTACAATGAATTACACCGCGGACTATATCGCGAGAAATTTTATCAAGAAATATTAGATGTTTTAGCATTATTAGGAGGAAGGCGTGGATGACGTTTTGGCAATTTGCATTTAAAAATGTCTCGCGTAATTCTAAAGCATATTTTGCTTATTTTGTAAGTAGTGCTTTTTCTATAATGGTTTTCTTTTCATTTACTGTATACGCGTATCATCCACGCTTACAAAATGTACAAAGCTTTCAAGAACGGGATCCTCTAATGAATTTAGCGAGTACAGCACAGCTTGTGATTGTTATGTTCTCGTTCTTCTTTCTCTTATATTCAATTGGAACATTTTTAAATGTACGGAAGCAGCAATTCGGGATACTCACGATTCTCGGTATCTCACAGAAACAATTAAAAAGACTGTTATTTACTGAAAACATGATAATCGGGATATTGTCCATCTTTATCGGTATACAAGGTGGCCTAGTGTTCTCTAATTTTTTCTTATTAGTCACTTCAAAATTAACAAGTGCGAAAGGTCTCTATTTATATTGGCCAACAGAAGCGATTATCGTGACAACCGTAACGTTTATCATTTTATTTTTAATCGTTTCTACATTTACACCTATGTTTATTCGGACTCGTAAAACAGTCCATCTTATTAAAGGGAACAAGAAAGTGACAGCCGAAAAAAGACCGTCTATACTCATTTCGATATTTGCTTTAACTTGTTTAGGGTTATGTTATTATATTGCCGGTTATCCACAAGGCTACGTAACCGAAAAAAATGTGCAAAACGGATCTGTCTTATTTATTATATTATCTATTTTGCCACTCGTAGTAGTCGGAACATATTTTTTCTTTTCACAAACATTTCTTCTTTTTATCTATATTTTAAAGAAGCGTAGAAAGTTTTATTTGAAACAAATAAACATGTTATGGATTTCAGACTTAGTTGCTCGTACCCGTAGTAATATTAATGTACTCTTTATCGTTTCTATGCTATCTGCGCTTGCATTTACGATTATTATCGGACTATTTGCTGCGAATAATAATACAAAAGCGTCGATACTAGAACGATATCCAATTCCCTTCACATACAAATTAGAAGGGGATCATTCCCTTGAACGAAAGCACGTTAATACTATTGAATCCGAACTTTCCAATGCTCATTTTCAATATGAAAAATACAAATTTACGCTTTTAAAAGATAATGCTTCAAAAGAAGAGATTGCAATTATGAAAATGAGTGATTATAACGAAATTGCTAAGCAGTTAAAGAGACCTACAATCACCCTTGATTCAAAAGAAGTTTACATTATTTCTGGCTATTCACCAGAGCTATTAAACCTTGTATCAAATCCATTTGTAAAACAAAATACAATTACGCTTGAATCCAATAAAAAGGAGTTTTATATAAAGGGATTTATTAACAAAGGAATAGCACCACCATTTGCATTAGCAAATTTAGTTATTATGCAAGATTATGCAATCGATACTATGATTCCTCATATTGAAACCATTACAGTTTATAACTACTTCGTGGATAATTGGGAAAATGCAATTATTCCAACGAAAAATATATTAAAAAGTATTAGTAATGACACCGAAAAATATTATGAGGCACATAAAGACGATAAGCATGCATCTCCCGTCCCTTTTAATATTTATACAGCTACTGATGAGTTACTCCATAATAAAGAAAATGCAGTTGCTCAATTCTTTATTTGGGCATTTCTTGGCTTTATCTTCTTTATCGGTGCGGCTAGCGTTTTATACTTCCGTATGTATAACGACTTAACGAATGAAAAACAAAAGTACATTACGATTACAAAACTGGGCTTAACTGAATCAGAAATGTTTCGCTCCGCAACGATTCAATTAGGAATTTTATTTTTCGTTCCTTACATCGTTGCTGGTGTTCACACGTTATTTGCGGTTAAGTTTTTACAAAGCATGTTTTCTTTCTCGTTACTAAAAGAGTTACTGATTGTACTCACCTTTTTCGGGATTATCGAGATTGTTTTCTTTTTCTTAATCCGCTCTCTGTACATTAATAAATTATCACAGCATATAAAAATATGAATAAAATAGCCTTGTGCATATTGCACAAGGCTATTTTCAATAGTTTTTAAATAATTAGCAGCAATATCCACCATAGCCGCTGCCATAGCCACCATAACCGCCGTAACCACCATAACCGCCGCCGCCTCCGCCGAAGCAGCTAGCACCGATAATGATTAATAAAATAAACAATACGATTAGAAGCGCAAAACCGCCGCCGCACCCACGTCTACGGTCGCAATCATCATGTCTGTGTTCACACTTTTCGCTCATTACTCTATTCCTCCTTTAGTATCATTCATAACAAGATCGTCTTGCTCTAAATGAGGGGATTCCATTTATATTATGTTTTCAGGGCAAATCGGAAGCTTGGCACTCCTAAAAACGGGCTTGTTTCATGAAAAGAGCCCCAACACAAAAAGAGGATACCTTTAAATAGGCACCCCCTTCTTCTAAACAAACATATTAAGTAAAAGCGCAAAGCCGAATGCAATAAATGATAACAATGTCTCCAGCACCGTCCACGTTTTAAACGTTTCTTTTACTGTCAAACCTAAATACTCTTTTACAAGCCAGAATCCTGCATCATTTACGTGAGAAAACATTAATGAACCTGCACCGGTTGCAATAACGAGTAATTCTAAATTTACACCAGACATGTGCTGAATAACCGGTGAAACAATTCCAGCTGCTGTCGTTAATGCTACAGTAGCTGAACCTGTGGATTAATCCCGCTACCATGAACGCTAAGACGATTGGTGATAATGAAATATGTTCTGCCATTTGAGCGATGGCTGTTCCAACGCCGCTTTCAATTAATATTTGTTTAAATCCACCGCCTGCACCGATTATTAAAATAATGGAACCGACAGGTAGTAAACTTTCATCTGTTAATTTTTTAATCACCTTTTTATTAATTCCTTGTTTTATGCCAAGCAAATAAAACGCTGCGAAACATGAAATAAGTAAAGCGATTACCGGACTTCCTACAAATACTAAAAATTCAGTTATTTTTTTCGGTAATGAAATATATGGTGCGACTACTGATAAAATCATTAAAACTACTGGTAATAAAATGATAAAGAATGAAGCTTTACGACTTGGCAAATCAGTAGATACTGTCGTAACCCGAACAAGCTCCGGTTCATTTTCAGGTATAACCCTCTTATGTACCCACTTTGCAAATATCGGTCCTGCAATAATTGCTGTTGGTAACGCGATAATTAATGAATACAATAGTACCTTTCCTAAATTCGCATTATAAATACCGATTGCTGTCATCGCACCTGGATGCGGCGGCACTAGCCCATGTACAATCGATAATCCAGCAATAACAGGTAACGCAATTAACAATATATTTTGTTTCGTTGTTTTTCGAATTGAAATAACGAGTGGTAATAAGATGACAATCCCTACTTCAAAAAATACTGGAATCCCTATAACAAATCCGGCGAATAACATAGCCCAAGGTAATTTTTTCACCCCGAAGAATCGAATGAAGAAATCTGCTACTTGCATGCCAGCCCCTGAATCAGACATCATTTTCCCTAAAATTGTTCCGAGAGCCAAAATACCAACTAAATGCCCTAGTACACTACCAACACCAGTTTCATAGGCAGTAACAATTTTGGTCAAGTTCAACCCAGACATAATAGCTAAAAATAGACTAGCAACTGTTAAACTAATAAACGCATGCCACTTCCACCACGATACCCCTAAAATAACAATTGCGATCGCAATTAACGTGACGATTAATAAGTATATATCCATATCCCATTCCCCTTCGATATGAAAATTTTTTACAGAAAAAGAGGGAATTGGTCCCTCTTCATTTTTTACACATCATAATTTACAACGTAATGCTGCATTTCCGTATTGTAGTAGCCTTCACTATATTCAATTACTTCGCCAACTTCATCGTAAGAATAGCGCATACGTTTTAATAACGCTGTTCCCTCTTTTTCTCCTAACGCTTCTGCAACGAAATTAGGCGCAAATCCAACAGCGAATTCATCTCTGAAGTTCTCTAAATGTATACCACGGTCCTCGACTAGATCATAAAGCGATTGTAAGTCAAAGTCCGCTAAGTCTGTACTTGCCATTTGTGCTGAGAAATAGTGCGTATAATGAATGTACGGAGTATCATTTAAAGCATATAGACGCTCAATACGAAAACTCTCTTTACCAAACAAACGAAATGGTACTGTTCCTTCTTCATTATGAACCACTTCTGCCTTTAGCAATTTCTTTTGTACTTTATAGCCTTCTTCCACTAACACTTCTGTAAATTTCTTTCCCTTTGAAAGCTTTGTCGCAGAAGTATTTCGAATGACTTTCGTTCCTTTACCACTTTTCTTTTCTAAATATCCTTCTTGAACGAGTTCTTTAATTGCGTTTCGCACTGTAATTTTACTCACTTTGAACTCTTCTTCTAATTGTGGTTCAGAAGGAATATTTGTATGAATGGCATAAACACCATGTAATATTCGATCACGAATAATATTTTTAATTTGTAAATATAATGGACCTCTTTTTCTCGTTACGTTCACCGTTACACCCACTACCTTTCTACATCACCTACTGATGCCGTCATTGCCCGAAGTATATCTTTCTCTGATGACATTGGCGTATCACCGACGATTGTATGTGCAAGCATTCCAGCTGCTGACGCAAATGAAACAGCTTTCTCTGGTGCAAACTTTTCTATCTCGCCATGAATAATTCCGCTCGTATAAGCATCTCCAGCACCTATTCTATCATATACAGAAAACGTAAGTGTTTTGGCAAAAGTGAACGTTCCATCTTTACATATGAATCCGCGAAGTGAGTGTGTATTATCGCTATTAATAGAACGATGTGTACCAGCAATTGTAGCGATATTATATATTTCAGCGACTTTTGGAATAAGATCAACAAGCTGTGCTTCTCGCTCTGTCTCTTCCGTTTTCATTCCGAGAACAAACATCGCATCTTTTTCATTCATCATTACAATATCGGCAAAGCCTAGCATTTCTTCATAATGAGGTTTCGCCTGTTCATACCCATCTTCTCCCCAGAGCGATGGACGATAGTTGCAATCGAAAACGACAGTGCCTCCATTTTCTTTAACTGCCTTCGTCAAAGATTTCATATGATGGCGCACAGTATCATTCATCGCAAGTGTAATTCCGCAAAAATGAACGATATCAATTTCTTTAGCGATTTTTTCAAACTGGTACATCTCTTCAGACGCCGTATTGAAACTACTTTCTAATCGGTTCGAATATGTAACGCGGCTTGCGCGTGCTCCAAATCCATTTTCTAAAAAGTACATACCAACATATTTACCGCCTCTTGAAATAAACGGTGCTTGAATCCCTAGTTTTTGAATGTGCGATACCGCTGCATCTCCAACCGAATTTTCCGGTAAAGTTGAAATAAGAAAACCTTCATGCCCTAGATGAGAAAGTGCTGCTGCAACGTTCACACCTGTACCTGAAAATGAGTAATTTAATGTGTTTGCTTGCGACAGCAATTCATACCCTGGCACTTGCAGGCGCATCATTACTTCACCGAATGCTGCAATTTTCTTACGCATATTGATCAACTAACTTCTTCACGACCGCTAGTATTTCACGAACATCTTCTGTTTTCGTATTGCCAGTTTCTTTATCAATAATAGAAGAGTACACGTGCGGGATAACTTGCTCTACATTTGCCTCTAATGCAATACGTACAATTGTTTCAAAGTTCTCTTTATCAATTCCGCCTGTTGGCTCTAATGCAAATCCTTCTTCCGCACATGCTTTCGCAACAGCGCGATATTCTTCTTCATGAGCTAAGCCTTTCATTGGGAAGTATTTCAATGAATTCCCGCCCATATCACGTACAAGTGCGATTGCTGTTTTAATTGGAACGATTGCTTTTTCTTCCCCAGCTGCACTAATTGGGCCAGTAGAAATATTTACGTAACCTACTTTTCCTGTAGGTAATACTAAACTATTAATCCAGCTATCTTTTCCGCCAAGATTTGCGCGCGTTGCTCCTACTGAAGGGAACACTTGGTTAATATGACTACCAGGATAATGCTTCGCAATTTCAGCTACAACTGCTGCTTGGCGATTATCTCCTGCTCCAAGTCCGATTGATACAGCGTCATCAATTTCTTTTCCGTATGCTTTCATCGCAGTTACTGCTTCTTCTACTGTTGGATAATCTTTTGATAACACTCCAACGACTACATAACCTTCTGCTGCCTCAAAGATATCTTTCGCATTTTCGATATTGTTCGCTAATACATTTAATGCTACGCGGCCTTTATAAAAACGTTTTTGAATGTTTGTCATTTTAGTTTCCCCCTACAATTTCTCTCATTTTTTCTTCAATTACATGTATGTCATCACCTTGAAGTGGGCGTGGATCGATATCAAAGAACCCTTGTCTTACTCCGTAATCACGTGTGTAAATTGCGATTTCCCCTTCGCGTAACGCGGTCACAACATCTTTTGCAGTTTTATTTAATTCGTTCTCGTTAATATGAATACGCGCTCTAAAAATTGCTCTTCCAGCTTCGTCTTGAACGATTGTTACATTTACACCGTTTAACTCTTTCAGCGGCATAAGTACTTGTAACAACTCTTTTTCTTGCTCACTCTTATCTTCTTTCACTCCGTACTCATCAAGCGCTTGAAGTAAGCCGAAAGTCGTCTCTTTCCCAACTTTCATACTTCTACCGCTGCAATGTAATTGCACTTTCAGCCATTCGATATATTTTCGTTTCCCGCCGACAATACCAGAAGTAGGTCCTTCAATTGCCTTTGAACCGCTATAAATGGCTAGGTCTGAATACTTCACGTATTTTTGAATATCTTCTTCAGCTGCCGCATCAACGATAAGTGGTACGCTATTTCGCTGTGCTACTTCCCACGCTTCTTCAACAGAAATCATATTTTTTTGCACTGCATGATGCGATTTCACATAAAGAATAGCTGCTGTATTTTCGCCGATTGCATCTTCAATATGTTCCGCTTTTCCTTCATTTGCGTAACCGACTTCAACTAACTTACCTCCGCCTAAATAAATCATCGTTTCAACAGGAGCACCGTATTGAACGTTATGACCTTTTAACATAATCACTTCGTTTTTCAGGATTACCTCTTGATGAAGTCGTTCACTTTTACGACGGTTTCCTTCTGTAACGATACCAGCGATAGAAAGCGCAATTCCACTCGATGCTGAGTTCACAACGACCGCTGCCTCTGAATCTAAAATTCTCGCAATATGGTCTCCCGCTTTATCTACTAAATCGGCAATTTCCACATAATTTTGTCCACCATGCTTCATCGCATCCATCACTGTATTTGTCGGAGCGGATACACCTAAAATACTCATTCTACCGCTCGCATTAATAACTCTTTTTAATCCGTACTTAGCATTCAATGAATGACCCATTGATTACAACCCCTTTCGTATCAATTCTTCTTTCAGCAATGCGCTGATCCCCTTCTGAATCAATTAACGTAATCGTTCACGTGTAAAACTTTATGTTCAAAAAAAAGCACAAAACGGCTATATTACGCAGTTTTGTGCTTTATCTAAATTTATAAATGGCAACATATTTCTGGTTGTTTGTGACCAATTTGTTACCGAAAAAATCCAAAATAAAACTAATAAAAAATAAAAGAGCACAGCGTGTATATATAGTGCGCTAACACTATATATACCGTCCGCCTAACGTAACTAGGCAAACACTTGCTGTAACTCTTTATGTACCCCATTTTATCGTACATAAGGGTTCCTCCGCAACAGTTTGCTTACAT
>NZ_JBFPJH010000392.1:0-2802 GCF_040838255.1 Bacillus sp. C30
TATTTATATCTTAAATTTAACAATAAATATAACATCCCTTTGTATCTATCATCTTTCCTTGCAGCAAGGATACCTTTTTCAATCCATTCAGCCGCTTCCTCAAGTTCTCCTAATTGAATACACTGTAACGAGAGCTCATACATGGCATCAATATAATTCATTTCCTCTTCTTTTTTATACTTTAAGCATTCTATATAATACTCTTTCGCCTTGGCATAATTTTTTTGTCGGTAGTACAGATAACCAATATTATTTAAAGCAATAGAAAGAATATTATCTTTATCAGCAAAAGAAGTTGCTTCTCTTATGATATGATTATAGATTTCCATAGCTTCATTATATTGTTTTTTTCTAGTATAACTAAACGCAATTAAAAACTTACAATTAATTATATTTCTAAATTTATATTCACTTTTAAAACCTTCTAATGCCACATTAGCAAAATATAATGTCATATGGTCTATTTCCATCTGACTATATGTCAATGCCAAATTATAATATATTCCTGTTTCATAATATCCTAACTCTTTCGCCATCGATTCCGTCTTTAACAGATATTCTAATGCCTGCGTATATTTGTACTGCACAGAATATAATAATGCCTTATTATACGTATATAACATCTTCTGAAAAGGCGAGTATTTCTTATACACTTTCTTCAATCCGTCCAATTCTTCTTCAACAGCAGGGAGATCCCGCTTCATCATTAAATAACGTGTATACAGCAGTTTATAATAATTTATAATTTCAAAATCCAACACATGCTTCATTTCACCTTGCAACTCTTCGTATATGCGCTCTACTTGTTGCTTGTCCAAATGAACTAATGCATTCAACCACTCGTCCAACTTCACCTTCACATCTTCTTCTACATCTCTCAAATCCGTCACAGCAATTTCTAGTCTTGTGCAGAGCAATTGTAGAATTTCTTCTGATGCTTCAATCTTTCCATTTTCGATCTTACTTAAGTATGAGACAGAACAAATGCCCTGACATAATTCTTCCTGTGTCATTTTTTGCTGTAGCCGTTTATAAAAAACTTGCTTGCCTATTTTTTCTAATGTTTGTTGCATTGTCCTCCTCCATTCTCATTACCCCCATTACTCTAATAATACATAAAATCTAGAGAAATATAAATTGATAAATTTAAATTTTCTAAAAAATATGCATTATTTCATTTTTTTCTCTCTTGACTTCAATCCCCTATTACTTCTTTGCTACGAAAGGGGAAAAATTGGTATACTATAACCAAATTACGGAGGTGTTTTCGCAATGAATCATTATAAAGACGATAGTTACGCCTTACATACAGATTTATATCAAATCAACATGGCTTATACATATTGGAAAGATGGTATTCATACTCGCCGTTCTGTTTTTGATCTATACTTTCGAAAGCTTCCATTCGAAAACGGCTATGCTGTTTTTGCTGGTCTTGAAAAAATTGTAGAGTACATAGAAAATTTCAGCTTTACCGAAAGTGACATCGCTTATTTAGCAGAGCTGCAATTTGAAGAAGACTTCCTTCATTATTTACAAAACATGAAATTTACTGGCACGATTCGTAGTATGCAAGAAGGCGAAGTTGTTTTTAATAACGAACCATTATTACGTGTTGATGCACCGCTTGGCGAGGCACAAATAATTGAAACTGCCCTCTTAAATATTGTAAATTACCAAACATTAATTGCTACAAAAGCTGCACGTATGAAGCACGCTGCAAATAATGATGAGCTTTTAGAGTTCGGTACAAGACGCGCTCATGAGTTT
The DNA here is from genome assembly GCF_040838255.1 of Bacillus sp. C30. NCBI lineage: Bacteria > Bacillati > Bacillota > Bacilli > Caryophanales > Bacillaceae > Bacillus > Bacillus sp. C30. The sequence continues at coordinate 1,771 of NZ_JBFPJH010000392.1, forward strand.
GATGCTGCCCTTTGGGGAACACGAGCTGCCTTTATTGGTGGTTTTTCATCTACCAGTAACGTTCGCGCAGGGAAACGATTTGGCATCCCTGTAGCTGGCACACATGCCCATTCTTTCGTTCAAGCATATCGCGATGAATATGTTGCATTTAAAAAATATGCTGAAACACATAAAAAATGTGTATTTCTTGTCGATACATACGACACATTAAAATCTGGTGTTCCAAATGCGATTCGTGTTGCAAAAGAGTTCGGGGATCGTATCGATTTTTATGGCATTCGCCTTGATAGTGGTGATATGGCATATTTATCAAAGGAGGCCAGAAAACAACTTGATGCAGCTGGATTTACAAACACAAAAATTATCGCTTCTAGCGATTTAGATGAATATACGATTATGCACTTGAAATCTCAAGGGGCAAAAATTGATGTATGGGGTGTTGGTACAAAGCTGATTACATCCTTTGAGCAGCCAGCATTAGGGGCTGTTTATAAACTAGTCGCTATTGAAGATACTGACGGAAAATTAAATGATACGATTAAGATTTCATCTAATCTTGAAAAAATTACAACCCCAGGACTTAAACGAATTTATCGTATTATTAACCGTGTTAACGATCATGCAGAGGGCGATTATATTGCTTTAGAGTCAGAAGAACCCGGAAAAGAAGAGCGTTTAAAAATGTTTCATCCAGTTCATACATATATAAGTAAATTCGTAACAAGCTTTGAAGCACGCGAACTGCATCAAGATATTTTCATTAACGGTAAAAGAGCGTATGAATTACCTAATATATTAGATATTCAAAAGTATAATGAACACAGCCTCTCACTATTTTGGGAAGAGTATATGCGAACTTTAAACCCTGAAGAGTACCCTGTCGATTTAAGCCAAGAATGTTGGGATCATAAAATGAATTATATTCAAACTGTTCGAGAACAGGTTGAAAAAAACATACAAAAATAAAGTGAAGCTTTAATCAGTGGGTTTTGTCCCTCCCCCACTTCTCCATTTTTCAATACTATATGGATA
>NZ_JBFPJH010000393.1:0-2790 GCF_040838255.1 Bacillus sp. C30
TATACATACAGTAAGAATCTTTATATTTAAAAGGTTCGTCCATATTGAATTAAAATTAAAAAGTACCCAATTCCTTGTCTGTAAAAACACAATTAATTCCCCAGAAAGAAATGCTAGAATAAATGAAATACCAGCAATAATGCTAAAATGCTTACGGAAAATCTTTTGATCAAATGTAATTTTGTATAATGTTGTCCACGCTATAACAAGAGCTAAATAAATAAGTGCTCCTAGCCACACTGCAATACTCATAACGTGGACCATTCTAATTATAACTGCTGCCCAATTTGGATTAGTAATCCATACATGACCTGTGAAAGAAAAACTCGCAACAAGAAATCCCCAAATTAGCGCATACCATTCGTTCCCCATATGCCGCAAAGACATAAGAACTAATAATAGCAGTTGAATCATAATAATAACTGAAAATGGCGAATGAATAAGTAAACTTCCCTTCGGAATAACTGACTTATATACTATTAATTCGGCTATTAATCCTACTACAAGTATAGAGAAGAAAATCTTTTTCATATTCTTCATTCTTTGCAATATGGGAGGTAAGCTATAACGTTTTACAAACATATCGAGCCACTTTACTCCTGCTCCAATTAAAATCATTCCCTCTACAATATAGCGTAGTGTTACTATCATAACATCTGAAAATACTGAGCCACTCCCACTCGCATTTCCCTCTACCACTACATTAGTTTGTACTTCTTCTCCAATTGAAAAGGGATAGCCTCCCTCACTCGGATGTCCGTCTGCAGAAATCATAGACCACCTTACTGTGTAAGTACCATTATTTAAGTTTGGTAATTTCACTTTTAATTTTGTTGGGTTATCTAATATTTCAACCTTTGATACTTGCACTCTCTTTGCACTTGCATCTAGCAATTCAATATTAACTACATTTCCCGCAACTGGTTCACTAAAATCTGTTCCGGTTGTACTGTAAGAACCTCACCCTCTTTAGGGGTGGCTCCTACAACACTTGTATGAGCAAATACACTACTATGAGAAAATAAAAATATACTTGTACTTATTACAATAAATACTATCATTCTATAAAGCATGAAAACCTCCGTATTATTATTCTGGATGATTACCCGCGTGATCTCCTGTAGAAAACGGAGTAGTTACCCCCTCATAATTCATCATCGTATGCATTCCTTTTTCCGCATGAACGAGATGATGACAATGAACCATCCATAGTCCACTATTATTTTCCTCTAGAGCAATTTCATATTCTTCTCCCGGAAAAACATTAACTGTATCTAAGTAAATCGGACTTCCCTCCATTGGTTTACCATTTTTAGAAATAACCTGGAATGTATGTCCATGCAAATGCATTGGATGAATTTCTTCCCCCTTATTTTTAAATCGAATCTTAACTTTATCCCCTTTCTCTACTTTAATTGGTGGAATGTCAGGTGATGTCTTTCCATTAATCGTATACACCCATTTTTCTTGTCCATTTACATCTTTCACACCTTCTGCCAAATCCATATCATAGACTTTTGTAAACTTTGAATCTATCGTAAACTTGCCAACTTCTTTTTCTCCATATTTCGTAAAGTCAAACCATGGATAACTCTTTATATCAACAGGTTTTTTCGGCAAAGAACCGTTCCCAATAGTCGTCGTTAACATTCGATTCATTTTCTTAGATGGATCAACATTAATAAGTTTTACACTCATTGTTTCTGGCATTTTAAAAACAAGGTCATAACGTTGTGCAGCTCCCATCGGAAGAATTGCTTTATCTAGCTCGTCCCCACCTTTTATGTCACGACCATCTAATGCAATAATTTGAAATGGCGCCCCAACTAATGTCATTAAATGCGTATTATTCCCAGCATTAATTAAGCGAAGGCGTACTGTTTCACCTGGTTTTGCATCCAATCGTAGTTCCTCACTTGTATCATTTAATGTAAATACATCGTAATCATCTCCATCAGATAAATCTTTGAGTTGATCATTACTTGGCATCATTAACGGTCCTTCTAAAGTTTGCGCCTTTTCATTTCGAATATGATTGCTAGGATAGCTATCCCAATCTTTATCTTGTTCGCCATTATGCTTACCGGTTTTTATGGCTCCTGTTTTCCATTCATGGATCGCCACTGTATAATCCTTTTCATATTTTACAGCTGGTTTATTCGGTTCAATAACAATGGTTCCAAATAGTCCCCGCTCCGTTTGTTTTGCACCTTTTTGATGTGAATGATACCAATATGTCCCCACCTGATCAGCATTAAATGCGTATGTATATGTTTCACCTGGTTTTATAGCATTTTGCGTAACACCTGGAACACCATCTACCGCCGCAGGAACATCTAATCCGTGCCAATGGATTGTAACCGGTTCTGGTAATTCATTTTTCAAATTTACAACAATACGTTCACCTTGTTTAACTCGAATTTGAGTACCCGGTGATGTTCCATCAAAGGTCCATGCATCTACCTTTTTCCCATTTCCCAAATCTAAACTTGCTACTTTCGCCGTAATATTAAAAGTTTTTGTAACCCTATTTTCTGCATTTGAATTCGTAAGAGATGTAATTGCTTCTGAAGTAGATGTTACGTCTCTTAACTTCTTTTTTTCATTTGTACCTGGGTAATTATTAATTAAAAAATATCCGAAAATAACTAACCCTAATAGTAAGCATGCCGCAATCAATATATTTCTTAAATCGCTTTGTATAAATTCCTTTTTCATATTAGTCTCTCTTTCATTTTTTGTTGTAAACTATTAATTTTCATACGTGGATTCATTGCCTATCACCTCACA
>NZ_JBFPJH010000394.1:0-2780 GCF_040838255.1 Bacillus sp. C30
CATAAAAGGAGTGTGGGTTTCATGGAGACTAACGGTTTTCATGATATTTTTCATAAATATTTTTATGGTTTACAAGTTGTAGAGGAAAGACATATGAATGTTCCAAAAACAATAGGTATGGGTGAAATACGAAGATGGACTTCATTTTCAGGTATGGAAATTGTGTTATCAAATTATCAATTTCATAATAACCATCGCATCCAGTTTGCATCTGATGCAGCAATGGTGGAGCTTAATTTTTGTTTACAAGGGTTCGGAGGAGTGCAAGTTGGTCATTCTTCGTATGAATTAATGACTGGAAATAGCTATTTATATTTTATGAATGATTTTGATGTAGTATTTGAATATGAAAAAGAAACGCCTCTATATTCATTAGCGATTGGGATTCCTGTACAATTGTTTAATCATTTCATGATGAATAATGCTATTGAAAAAAGTCTTGATTTTCATTCTATATTAGGAAATCAATCTTTTAAAAAGTTTCAAAATCCAATTGATTCTATAACATCTAATCTTATTAAGAGAATGATAGAGCATCCCCAAAAGGATCGTATTAGTCAACTAGAATTAGAAAGTAAAGCGCTCGAATTGCTTTCTATACATTTGGGGAGAGTGTTGCTTAATGATTGTGACGCAAATAAAAGGAGTCAATTATCAAAACAGGATTTGAATAAAATAAAACAGGCTGAAGAAATTTTACTTCAACGAATGGAATCACCCCCATCATTATTAGAATTAGCTAAAATAGTAGAGTTAAATGATTATAAATTAAAAATTGGGTTTAAAGAATTATTTGGGATGTCCACATTTGCATATTTACGAGAAAAGCGTATGGAGCATGCGATAGATTTACTGCGTTCGGGAAATAGTAATGTGACCGAAACGGCATTTGCAGTTGGATACAATAATGTCAGTCATTTTTCAGAGTTATTTCGTAAAAAGTATGGAATGAATCCATCAGAATTTTTACGTATTTATTAACGTAAAACAGGAATAATCCGCTATACCGTAAATTCCTCCGTCATTTGGTAGTTGCTTTTTGTAATGGTCATTATAATTACAAACAACATCCAATTGGAAATAACTTTTTATGGAGGAATTTAAATGAAAGAACGGAATGAAAGTCATTTTTGGATATTTGTATTAACAGGAATGTTTCTTATTATAACAACGACGGGTTTTGCACGTATGGCATATGGAATTATATTGCCGTTTATGCAAGAAGGACTCCATTTATCTACAGCTCAAGCAGGTATGTTAGGAACCATACTCTTTTTAGGGTATTTATTAACAGTCGGAACATCTGGAATACTTACTATCCGTTTTGGAGCAAAATCAGTTTTATTAATAGGGAGTTGGCTCGTCGTTATAAGTTTAATAGGATTAGCATTTGTCTCCTCATTTTGGATAGCCTCTATTTGTATGTTATGTGCTGGAGCTGGTAGTGCCCTTGTATATACACCACTCATGTCAATAACAGTAGGATGGTTTCCAGAAAAAAGAGGAACTGCAATGGGGCTATTATTAAGCGGTGCTGGCATAGGCATGCTATTTAGTGGAATAATTGTTCCTTATATAGTACGTGCATTTCCAGAGTATAGTTGGCGTGGTTCATGGCTTTTGTTTGGAGTTATTACATGTATTGTTGTATTCGTTGCCTCAATTGTTTTGAAAAATCCAGAAGTTACTGAAGATGAGGGGGAAAGGAATAATAAGTCGTTTTTATGGAAAACGAAAGAGCTATACATCATTGCATGGATGTATTTTATTGTGGGCGTTGTTTATTTAATTCCAAATTTATATCAAACTAGTTTTATGATTAATAATGGTATTGCGGCATCAATTTCGGGAACTGTTTATGCGATTGCAGGAATGTTTTCAATCGTAGGAGCTCCTGTCTGGGGATTGATTTCGGATCGGGTTGGTATAAAGAAGACGTTATGTATTGCACTTTTATTAGCTGTAATAGGTGATATGATTCCAATTATATTTGGACATACCATTGGCTTTATCATGTCGGCAATTATTTGGGGTTCCAGCCTCGGAGGTATCCTTTTATTAATTCAAGTTGCTGCTTCAAAGCAAGTATCTCCGAAATATGTCTCAATGGCAATTAGTTTTATATCCGTTTTCTATGCAGTTGGTCAAATGATTGGACCAGGACTTGCAGGATGGATTATCGGGGAAAGTGGATATACAACAGCTTATGGATTAGGTGCTTTTGGTTTCTTTATGTGCATATGTTTGGGATTAAGGCTAAAAAGAGGGGATCTGGCAAACTCAGCGTATATAGAGAAGTGAGTATTGTCTTGAAATGAATCTTTTTAATGGGGGGAAGCAAAGTGTTCCATGTTAAAGACGTATTAGCAGATCAGTTATTAGCAAATGCGAATGATCCCAGTTGGTATATTCCATTTTCAGATGCAGTTAAGGATTTATCTGAGAGAGAAGCTTTCTGGAAACCGAATGAAGAGTGTAATAGTATAGCTGAAATTGTACAACATTTACTGTATTGGAATACGACGTGGCAAACTAGGTACAAAGAATCAAATGTTAATGCTGTGCCCGCTATTGGTGATAATAACAAAAGTTTTATGCTATCAGATAATCAAACATTTGAAGAGTTAAGAGAAAAACTATTAGAGAAACTGTTACAATGGCAAAGTCTCATAAATGAAGACAAGGTTGAAAGTGATGTAATTGGATTTCCTGTATCTGCGAAGTGGTGGGAAGTATTAGCTAATGTAACGACTCATAACGCGTATCACATTGGTCAAATT
>NZ_JBFPJH010000395.1:0-2779 GCF_040838255.1 Bacillus sp. C30
AGGAATCATCCTTTTTACATAGATTATACCCTAGATTTTAGACAGGTTCTTAGAAGAAATGATTAGAGAATTTTTCCCGTATTTCGTATGCTCTTTAATACTTGGGGTAATTATTACGAATGGAATATTAACATATTTTATATCACGGAGTATTATTAAACCATTGCATTCATTAAAGCAGGCAACGGAAAGAATTCAAAAGGGTGATTTAGATTTTCAAGTAAAGCCACTTGCGAAAGATGAAATAGGTGAATTAAGTTTATCGTTTGAAGAGATGCGTGGCAGGTTGAAGGAATCTGTCGAGTTGCAAATGCAATATGAAAAAAATCGTAAAGAGTTGCTTTCAAATATTTCTCATGATTTACGGACGCCAATAACGGCTATTAAAGGTTATGTACAAGGAATTAAAGAAGGTATCGCTCGAACTCCAGAACAATTAGATAAATATTTAACGATTATTTATTATAAAGTGTTTGATATGGATCAATTAATTGACGAGCTTTTTCTCTTTTCAAAACTTGATTTAAAAGAGGAACCGTTTCAATTTGAAGAGGTTGAAATTAATCAATACTTATCTGATTGTATAGAAGAACTACAGCTTGAATTACAAGATAAGGGAATTGCAGTGAGATGGGATGCTCAAAAGGATACTTCTATTTTGGTAAAAGGTGATCGTGAAAAATTACGTCGTGTTATTACAAATATCATTTGGAATAGTGTGAAGTATATGGATAAAGAAGAAGGATATATAGGAATTCGCATGACCGAATCTATTGATTATGTAACGATTTACATAAAAGATAATGGGGTAGGAATAGAAGAGAAGGCGTTGCCTCATATATTTGAAAGGTTTTATCGTGCAGATCATTCTAGAAATTCTAAAACAGGTGGAAGCGGACTTGGTTTGTCAATTGCACATCAGATTATCACACAACATGGTGGTGATATTTGGGTAGAAAGCAAAAAAGGTAAAGGAACGACGCTGGCATTTACATTACAAAAAATCAATTAGAAAAAGGAGAGCATCTTGAAAGGAATTTTAATTATTGAAGATGAAGCTATTATAGCAGAGTTAGAAAAGGATTATTTAGAGGTTGCTGGGTATACAGTAGATATTGATTACTCTGGTGAAAAAGGTTTACAAAGAGTTCTTCTGGAGGATTATGACTTGTTAATTTTAGACATAATGTTACCGGGAATAGATGGATATGAAATTTGTAAACAAGTTCGATTGAAAAAGGACATACCAATACTTATGGTGTCCGCAAAACAAGAGGAAATCGATAAAATTAAAGGGTTAGGTTTTGGAGCAGATGATTATATTATAAAACCATTTAGCCCAAGTGAAATGGTGGCGCGTGTAAACGCTCATCTAGCCCGTTATGATCGTTTAACAGGAAAGCGAGAACAAATAAAAGATGAAATTCGTATTCGAGGATTGCTTATTGATAAATCGGCACGACGTGTATTTATAAATGGAACTGAGGTCATGTTAACAGGAAAAGAATTTGATTTATTAACTTGTATGGCGGAACATCCAAACCAAGTATTTAGTAAAGATCGTCTCTTTGAAACTGTCTGGGGGATGGATGTAATTGGTGATGCAGCAACGGTTGCTGTACATGTGAAAAATATTCGTCAAAAAATTGAACTCGATCCATTTGATAAATCATACATTGAAACAATTTGGGGAGTAGGATATCGTTTTACACACTAATAAAAAAGCCAGCATTTTTGCTGGCTTTTTATTGTAAATGAATTTACAAACAAGATCCTCCGCTAACATCAATCAATTGTCCAGTAACCCAGCGACTATCAGGAGAAGCGAGAAATGCAGCAGTGTCGGCAATGTCTTCTACTTCACCTAATCGATTGAAAGCTGAAATGTTAGTAGCGTACTGTTTCATCATTGGATCGCTCAAGAGTTCCGCATTCATATCTGTTTGAATGAAGCCTGGAAGTATTGCATTTACAGTAATACCTCGTGCGCCAAGTTGTTTTGCTAGAGTGAAAGTCATTGTGTTAATTGCACCTTTCGTCATACTATATGCAACGAAATCAGGTAAAGAAATGCGAGTTGCGGCTGATGAGATATTAACAATCCGGCTATTGTCACGTAAACGCGGTAGAGCTTGTTGGATGATGAAGAATGGTGCTTTTGCATTTACTGAAACGATTCTATCAAAAAATTGTTCAGTCGTTTCTTCAATAAAAGCACCAGGTCCAATTCCAGCGTTGTTTATTAAAATATCAAATTCCGTTCCACCAGTTCGCTTTTGCAATTCAGTATCTAAAGAATTATATAGGTTTTCTACACCGTGTAAAGATTCAAGATTTGCACCGATAGAAAAAGCTGATCCGCCATTTGATTGAATTTCATGAACAGTTTCTTCAGCATCTTCTTTTCGATTACCATAATGAACAGCAACTAATGCACCATCGTTTGCTAAACGTTTTGCGATAGCACGTCCAATTCCTCGGCTTGCGCCAGTAACTAATGCTATTTTACCTTTTAACATAGTTCTCTCATCTCCTCATAAATTTTTTATGTGTTTTTAAGTTGTTTTTCTTTATGTAGAAAAGCAAACATACTTAAGTAATATATGAGTACGTGTAAGAAGATCATTCCGATTTTGTTTTGAGAAAAATAAACAACCTTTTAGTGTATGAATTGAACTTTAAAAATGAATTTTTAAAAAAATGTTGACAATGAAAAGAACAAAGTCCTATAATACGTTTAACAAATAAAAGTCAATTATGAATTTTCAGACTTTATATT
>NZ_JBFPJH010000396.1:0-2776 GCF_040838255.1 Bacillus sp. C30
CTTTTATACAAAACAATCGAACTTTATGTGAACAGTAACTCTCAATTAAAATAACTTGCACTTTTATTTCGCACAATCCATACTAATTGTTATAACTTTTAAAGGGGGTGCGATAGATTGATAGTTCTTGAAACTGAAAGACTCACTCTTCGCTGGCTCGATGTAAAAGATGCTCCGTTTATTCTTGAATTAGTAAATGATCCTGCATGGATTCAATTTATTGGTGATAAAGGTATTAAAAACTTAGAAGATGCAAAAAAATACATCTTAAACGGACCCGTCGATATGTATAATAAAATGGGCTTTGGTCTTTACTTAGTTGAACGAAAAGAAGATCTCACACCAATTGGTATGTGCGGCCTTATTAAAAGAGATTCATTAGAAGATGTTGATATCGGCTTTGCTTTTTTAGAAAAATTCCGTTCAAAAGGGTACGGCTATGAATCAGCTGCTGCAGTAATCGAATACGGTGTACAAAAGCTCGGACTAAAACGAATTGTAGCAATTACTTCTAGAGATAATGTTGCTTCAGGCACGCTGTTAGAAAAAGTAGGATTGCGATTCGAAAAAATAATTTCAGACTCAGGAGAAGATCTAAAATTATTCGGGTATAACGCATAACAAAAAAGGGTCGCCATGAATGGCGACCCTTTTTTTCACTTCACTTCTACCGTATAATTCCCTGTTCCACCACCATACTGGTATACATGTAAATAGTACTTCCCTGGATACGTATAGTAACTACCTACTAATTTATTTCCTTGTTGCTGTGCATACGTAACATAATTATTTAAATCTGCTTCTGAATAAAGAACCCAGTTTACTCCGATATTATTTTCCTTCGTTACATTAATTTGAAGGTTTTTCGCAGTTTCTATATTTATTTCAAAGTAATCACTCGTATCACCGTTTCCTAAATTAGCACGTAAAACTTGATTTAACTGCAGTTTATTTGCCGTTTGGAATGAATTATTTGGCTCTTTTTCTACACTGTTATCTTCTTTCTTTTGAACCGTTACACTTGTTGTAGCAGTATTAATTAATCCTTTATCGTCTGTTACTGTTAATTTCGCCGTATACGTTCCTTCTTTTGTATATACGTGAGTTGGATTTTGCTCATTACTTACCGCACCATCACCGAACTCCCAGTTATAAGAAGCAATTTTCCCATCTTCATCTTTTGATCCATCACTTTTAAACGAGATTACTTCATTTACATTTACGTTATACGGACCATTTATAACCGCTATTGGCGCTTTATTCACAGCACCTTCTTCTGTATTAATACCGTGGAACACAACATCATATTCAAATTGCCCTGATGCATTTACACGGTAATTCACGAAGTAAGCTGTTACTGTTTTATAGCCTGCCCATTCTTTTGCACTTAAACGTTTTAACGTATCATTAACGTTTTGCGTAATTGTTTTCCAGTCTTCATATTCTCCTTTTGCAGAAGTTCCTGTATATGTTCCTTGCAGTGTAAATGTATTAAAGAATTGTGATTTGTTTTTCTTTACTGATACATTACTTAATTTTGCTTCCGCTGTAATTTCTGCGGCAATATCTGAAACTGGTTTCGGTGCATGAGTTGCTAAATAATCATCTGACACTAACGGAACATTATATTTCTCACGGTTGTCTACTAACATTTGCATATAGTCTTGATACTCTTTATTTAAATTCGCATCTTTACTTAAAGCAGAGCGGTATGCATCATATGCTGTTACATCATTTTTCCTAATAAGATCATGAACTTTATCAAACATATCGTATCTCTTATTGTACATATACGATTGTAACGCAAAGGAATAATTGTAGAAATCCCACGTTCCATACTTTGCATTTAACGTTCGCTCTGCCGTATAACGTTCTGCTGGATTCGAAGATAGTCCTCCTATAATGCTCTTTCTTGGAACGACGTTGTCCGTTCTCGTTGCACCTGCAAAAAACTCAGCATTCCCTTCTTCAAACCAAGATAATCTCTCATTCTCATACATCTTACCTTGCCCCCAAAGTCCTGGCACTTCATATCTACCTTGTAAATAATGCGTGAACTCATGTCGGAACAATTCTTCTAAACTATAAATACTTTCTTCTGGCGTACGTTCATAAGTAAAGAACGTACCTGTTCCTTCTATATAAAGACCGCCGTTATTCGTTTCATATCCGTACAATTGACGGTTAAATTGGTATTCAGCTGGGCTATTATAAATAACCATCGTTAATACATCATCTGGATTTCCTTTTTCTAACGGTTGGTCACTTTCAACCGTACGATGGAATTGTGCCTTCACTTCTTTTGCTGCCCAATATAAACGTTTAACTTTCTCCTCAGTCACTTTATCTCCGACTTTTAAAACAATTGCACCATCATCAAACGTATACGTTTTCGGCAAATACTTTTTCTTCCCATCTTCTCGTATTTGATCTAAATTAACAACGTTACCGTTTGCATCTTTCCCGCCATAATTCGTCGTAATTTGCTCAGCTGCTACGAAATATTGCTCACCTAAATAAGGATAGATTTTCATCGCATCTGTTACAACTTGTAATCCTTTTGTCCCTGTACTATGGAATGTGCCGAGTCTACCTGTATAATAAATGCCATTATTAATAAGCCATCCGTTTTTCTCTGTAATCGTTCCCATTAACGCAAATCTACTTAACTCATTAATATAACTATCTATTCTCTGATACCATACTGTATCTTTCGGTGCTTTTCTCGTATCGTACAAATACGATTGAATATCGTAATCAACACCTTGCATAATAT
>NZ_JBFPJH010000397.1:0-2753 GCF_040838255.1 Bacillus sp. C30
CCATATATATTCACCTCTATATTTTAATTTTCAAAAATATATCCATCAGTAAATACGCGTTTCACTGATGGATATATAAATCTATTACTCTACATCTAAACCAAAGTTATTACATAGAGAACCTAATCCACCTTGGAATCCACTTCCGATTGCATTGAATTTCCATTCACCTGCGTGACGGTATAATTCGCTCACTACTACAGCTGTTTCAATAGAGAAATCTTCTCCTAAATCGTAACGAATTAATTCTGCATTCTTTTCTTCATCCATAATACGTACGAAAGAATTAGAAACTTGTCCGAAGTTTTGGCTGCGGCCTTCTCCATCATAAATTGTAATTGTGAAACAAATACGCTCAATGTTAGCAGGAACATTTTTTAAGTCTATTTTAATTGTTTCATCGTCGCCTTCACCTTCACCTGTACGGTTATCTCCTAAATGCTCTACAGCACCATTCGCACCTTTTGGATTATTATAGAAGACGAAATCCTCTGCACCTGAAACTTTACCGTTAGCACCTACTAAGAAGATACTAACATCTAAATCGAAATCATTTTGTCCGTCATAACGATTCGTATCCCAACCAAGTCCTACAAGAACTTTCGAAAGACCTGGATTTGTTTTTGTTAAGTCTACCTTTTGTCCTTTTTTCAATGAAATAGATGCCATATTATACTATTCCTCCTTGGTTTATTTTATTGGTAACGTGATACAATCTCACTTAAGTTTTTATCTTGTGTTCCTTCTCCCACTGCTGAAAACTTCCACTCGTTTCCGTGTCGGTACATTTCACCTGCAATTAAAGTCATTTTGCCAGCATAATTATCTGACAAGTTATAACGCGCTAATTCTTCACCTGTTTGTGGGTTTTGAATACGAATATATGCATTGCGAATCATCCCAAAGTCTTGACGACGATTTACACAGTCATAAATATTTACAACGAATACTAAACGATTAATACGGCTCGGAACTTTATGTAATTCTACGAAAATTGTTTCGTCGTCACCAGCGCCTTCACCTGTTAAATTATCTCCTGAATGAATAATACTACCACAAGTAGAAAGTTTGTTGCCGAAGTAAACTAGATCATTTTTGTTTAAAAAACGATCCCCTTCTAACATAACGACAGATGCATCACAATCTACACTTGGTTTACTTCCAAATAAAGAAGACAGAAACCCACCTGATTGCCCAATTGGATCCCAGCCTAAGCCAACCTGTAGTTTCGCTACTCTCGGTTGTCCTTTCGTTAAATCAATCTTTTGTCCTTTTTCTAAAATAATAGGCATGAAGTTTCTTCCTTTCTACAAAGCATTTTCCAACTCGGAAAACATTGTATTCTTCTCTTATATTGTAGCATTATTTATCTAATGAGAAAAAGGATAAATTCTCAATTATATGAAAACAGATACTATATTTATTTATACTGATGTAATAAGTGGTAAATAGAGCCAATCATTCCTGCACAATTACCGCTTTGCGCAAGTTTAATCTCACAATTACTATAAATCTCTTGATTTAAGTATGTTCCTATCTCTTCCTTCACTTCATTTAAGAAATCATCTCCTCTTTCAGTAATTCCCCCACCAATAATAATCATTTTCGGATTAAAAATATAAGCAAGGTTACTAATTCCAATCGCCAAATGTTTAAAGAAAATCTTCACGGCTTGAATAACACTGCTATCACCCTTATCATATAATTCGAAAATTGTTTTACCATCCCACTCCTTTTCACCTTTATATCTTCGTACGAGATGAATTAATCCCGAAATTGAGGCAACCTCCTCAAAAGTATTCCCTTCTATTAACATGTTCCCCCATTCCCCAGCGCCAAACGAATGTCCACGGTATAACTCCCCATTTATAACAATTGCTCCACCAATGCCCGTTCCAAGCGTAAGCATAATAAAATCGCTTTCTCCCCTCCCTGTACCTTTCCATTTCTCGCCTAAGGCCGCACAATTAACATCATTTTCAATAGATACAGGAACTTTTAATACTTCTTGTAGTCTCTCAACAATAGAAATATTAGCATAACGCGGAATATGATCCACACCTCCCGTTATAACTCCTTTATCAATATCAACAATTCCCGCTGTACTAATACCAATTCCGGAAATAGTATGTTCAGTCATTAATTTTTTTGATAAACATATAAGTTTTTGAACAATTTGTTCCCCGCCCAAGTGAATTTCTGTTGGGACCTTTTTATGTATTAGTACTACCCCTATTTCTGAAACAATTCCATATTTAATTTGCGTACCACCAATATCAAATGCAATATATTCTTTCATCCGTTGCCACTTCCTCTACTGTTATGAGTGTAAATTCTCCATCACTCTACTATTTGCAAGGAATTTACATTAACTCTTTTCTCCCTTTAGAAATACACCACCTTTTTCTATATATAGTTTTTTTTGTATAAAACTCTTTTTCCTATGAAATATTACAAAGGGGTGTATTTTAGATGGAACAATAATTTTTTCTTCAGGAGGAAAACAATGACAAAAATCTTCATTTTAGCATCAACACTTTCTTTATCCTTTTTTAGCGGCTTAAATATTGGTAATGCTGCAACTGAAAACTTCCATCCAATAACAAACGCTATTGTACAAAATAACGATAATTTAGCAGAAGGTAATTCAAAAGATAATAATAAACCTCCAGGAAACAATGGTTCTCAGGACGATAGTGGTTCTGACGGCAATGGTTCTGGTGGCAACGGTTCTGGTGGCAGTGGTTCTGGTG
>NZ_JBFPJH010000398.1:0-2742 GCF_040838255.1 Bacillus sp. C30
ATTAAATAGATATCAAATATAGGTTGAACCCTTGATGCAACTGAATTTCAAAAAAGTTATTAAAAGCTGAAACAAGTTATTTCAGTGCAAAAAATCGTTATTAAACAAGCTTAAAGTTGCTATTTTTCTCGTTTTTAATAACTCCTTTATGAGCTGACTTTCGTGCTATCAAGGTAATTCCTGTAAGAAATGTTTTATTACCTGCTCCTTTCATTTTTCCAAATCCCTTCGTTTCTAACATTCGATAGAATGATCGGTTTCCTAAAGCTCGCTCTCCTGACCGAAAACACCAGTTGTCATAGGCAGCATATAATTCTTTTGCTTCTATTCGAATCGCTTCATTTTTAGGAGTATCTGCATAACAAACTTCATGTAAAAATGGCCCTAAAATATCCATATCCTCTTTATATTTCCCTATTGCTTCTGCTACTTCTGTGGGTTCCTGTAGCCCATTCTGCAGCCATTTCATACACCCCTCAATCGCCCAATTGAGAATCCCTGACATTTCTAGAGATAACTTTTCGGATAATTGCTTATCACGCTGATGAGCTGGTAAATTTAATTGAAATGGAATTAATTTAACACGCCTCCAAATCCCTTCATCCACCCCTCCAATAATGGGTTTATGATTTGTCGTAAAAAACACCTTAAATTCTGGAACGAACTCAAAATACTCTTGCCTTAAGAATCGCGCTAACACAGGCTCTCCTCCCGTTATTTGCTTCACAAATGAGTCCGCAAGCCTCTCCCCTTCTTCACTCTCAATTGCGCTTACAAAACGAGCGCCAGCAAGTCGTGCGATGTCATTATTCGCACCCGTTTCTTTTTTCTTAATGAATGTATCCGATTTTGCCTGTTTCCCATACTCCCCCATTAGGTCTTTGATCGTATTAATAAATGTGGACTTTCCATTCGATCCTCCCCCAACTAAAAACACCATAATTTGCTCTGAAATACAGCCTGTAAGGCTATATCCAATTAATCGTTGCATATATTCAATCAGTTCTGTATCTCCTAAAAATATTTGTTCTAAAAACGTTAACCAGGTTGGGCATTTCGCCTGCTCATCAAATGTAGCGTTGGTGATTTTTGATAGATATAAATTTCGTTCATGTGGCTGAAGCTTACCCGTTTGCAAATTCACAACCCCATTTTCTACATTGAACAAGTATTTATGTACATCAAATTCCTTACGATCTCCTGGAACCAACGGCATAAGGTCCTTAATACTATTCATTCGAATATTCCTTCTTTCACACGCTCTTGCCCATTTCACTTCAAGTTCATCTTCTGATTTATACAGACCACGAAGTACTTTTGCGGTGATTCGTTCGATCTCTTTTTTGGTATCCAATCTCCACCTTTTTCCGTCCCATATAAACCACCCCATTTCATTTACATACTTGACTACATGTCCGTATTCATAGGCGATACGTTCAGCATTTCCGAGCTCCGTTAAACGAAATTTCTTTTTCGGCTTGTCTTCCACAACTTCTACCGCTTCTTCATTGAGAAAATCAAACGAAAATTCTTCGAATTGCTGCTTATTATCAAGAATTGTGGAGGAAGTAGATGAAATAGCGGTTGCTATCGTTCTTTCACCGTATGTTTCGTTGGTATCCCTGAAATGAATTACATCCCATTTATCACGCATTAAGCTCGTTTCACGAAACATGGAATCCATTCGAGTTGCTGATTTACCGGTCCAGAATGCTAAATGATTACATAAAGCCTGATCGCTTCCAGAATGATCACCATTAACTATGTTGCCATTGAATAATGATCGAATTTTGTCACCGTTCTTACTGCGGAACATCCTGTCCCATAAGGCTTCGTTTGAAATTTTGATTTCATCCTTTTCAAATTCCGCTAAATTTACACGACCTTGAATATCGCTATCATCAAAATATTGTTCAAACACTTCTGCTAGTTCATCCGTGCGATCATATACATCATTAGAATTTTCACGATTTCCTGTGAAGGTAAAGAAACGACCGTATGAGTAAATTTCTAAACCATGCTTCGTATTTTTCCGTCCTGTTCCTAAAACAGATTGTGGAAGGTTTCCTTTGATGATGATGTGAATGCCTTTACCTGATGG
Source organism: Bacillus sp. C30 (assembly GCF_040838255.1). Taxonomy (NCBI): domain Bacteria; kingdom Bacillati; phylum Bacillota; class Bacilli; order Caryophanales; family Bacillaceae; genus Bacillus; species Bacillus sp. C30. The sequence goes on from NZ_JBFPJH010000398.1 coordinate 2,102, forward strand.
TGAAAACTCTGTATAGCTGTCTAATGTATCGATAATCTCAGTTGAGAAAGCATTTGTTTTTCCGTCCACAACACACTTATCCAAGTCAATTCCCACGTAATTATCCTGCCTACTAAACACGAACCCTATGCCGTCATAATCACCTTCTAAGTAGAATTTGACTGCTGTTGCAAATGTTGACCAAGTACGTCTGTTATTTGCTTGCGCCATTTCACCAGTTACTTGATATGGCACTTTTGTCGATTTATCATTTCGGCTCTCTTTACGCCAAAGCACCCACTGAGGAAGAGCTTTTAATTCAGCTGGAATTTCGTTAAAATTATATAGATTTTCTTTCATTGCGCCCTCCAATTAACCTTTTAGGGTATAAAAAAGAGAAGTCGGCAAAAACCAACCTCTCTATTTAGTTATTTAGAACGGTAATTCAGATTCGCCCACAACGACTGGAGCACCTGACGTCACTGGATTTACATCCGACATATCATAATACTTCGCTTTGGCAGCCTTACGTTTTTGTTTTTGACCATCCACAACCTTTTCATATTCTTCATGTTTTACTGTGATTTTTAAATTCTTATTGATAAGTTGCTTGCCCATATCTTCAGCAGAAGTGAAAACATGATTATTACCAAATCCACATG
>NZ_JBFPJH010000399.1:0-2739 GCF_040838255.1 Bacillus sp. C30
ATATAGAATAGAATGGAAAAGTATAAAGTGAAACTAGATAAAAGAGGGTTCCCATATGTTTAAGAAATGGTTAATCGCTTTCTTTATTTTTGCTATTTTTTGTGGGAGTGTCGCTGCACTCATACATGCAAATAAAGAAAAGAAATACAGTTTGAAGGCATTTTCAAATTTTGAGGATAAAGTTGGAAATGTTCAACCGAAAGTTGATGCGAATCAGCAAAAACGTTATGATATTGCAGCAACGAAACTCGATCAATATTTAAAAGATAAAGGATTTAACGGAACGGTTCTCGTAACGGATAAAAATAATGTGGTTTTACGAAAAGGCTACGGGTATGCGAATATAAAAGATAAAGTTTTAACAACGCCAAGAACAAAATATCGCATCGGTTCCATAACGAAAACAGTAGTTGCAATATCTATATTACAGCTAAGAGAAAAAGGGAAATTGAATATTGAAGACAATGTAAATAAGTATATTCCATCGTTTCCAGCAGATAAAAACATTACGTTACGAAATTTGTTAACACATACGTCCGGGTTACCAGATCAGGGACAAGGTAGTGTTGATGCGGCATCACGTTTAAAGTTAGTAACGTGGATTGGAGCGCAAAAGTTGCAATTTCCTGCAGGGACAGGATGGAAATATACAGATTATAATTATATGGTACTTGCGTATATTGTAGAAAAGATATCGAATAAACCGCTTGCTGAATATGTGAAAGAAAACATTTTTACTCCTGTTGAAATGAATGAATCTGGTATGGGTGCAACTCTCCCTGAAGATATTTTCTTAGCAGAAGGTTACACGAAAAAAGATAATGAGTTAATAGCTGCACCCCGCTTAAAAATGAACTGGCTGTATGGTTGTGGTGAAATGTATACGACCGTTGAAGATATGAAAAGATTAGATGAGGCTATTATGGATGGAAAGCTGATTTCTAAACAAAGCTTATCAGATATGTTTACAGTATCACCTGCGAGAAAATATGGATTTAGCTTCTATATTTACCCAGATTATTATCATAACCACGGTGTATTAGCTGGCTGGAACACTTTTAATAATTTTAACTGGGATAAAAGAACGTTTGTAATATTATTCTCTAACGTACAAAATGGTATGAATGATACATTTAATCAAGAGTTTAGGAAATTAGCGAATGATTTAATAGAAGGAAAATAATTATTTAAAAATCGGTATTGATATAAAATTATCAATACCGATTTTTTTATTTAGTGAACAAGCATGTATGAGAGGGGATTAGTATTAGAATAAATTTATGAAGGAAGTTAAATGATATGGATGTTAAATATAGGAAGTGTATTTTGTGAATGTCATCTATTTGTATTGAAATTATGTGATTATCATGCGGAAGAATAATTGGTAATTTTTACATTGATGAAAAAGCTTGAGCTTCACACTATGTTAAGCCTTACATTATTGTAGACATGAACAGGAGGTTGAAAAATGAAAAAAATAGTAAAGTTTTGTTTAATAGCTACATTATCTACAACGATTATTAGTGGATGTTCTTTTGAAGGGAATAATGAAAATGTCAAAGGGAAAGAGGATAAAAAAGTAGAGGTACAGAAAAACGCTGGAAAATATACGATGCCGGATGAAAAAGATAAACATGAAGGTACATGGCTACAATGGCCTCATGAATACACATATGGTCAAGAGTATAAACAAGAAGTTGAACCTATTTGGATTAAGATGGCAAGTGCTTTAACTGAGGGTGAAAAAGTCCACATTGTTGCATATGATGAGGAAGAGAAAGAGCGAATCAATAAGCTTTTAATAGATAAGGGGCTGAATATGGATAAAGTTGATTTCTTTATCGCTCCTACTGATGATGTGTGGGCAAGAGATAGTGGACCGATTTTTGTTTATGACAATAATAAAAATCTAAAAATATTAGATCCAGCATTTAATGGTTGGGGAAAGAAAACTCCATATAAAAATGATACCCGTATACGTGAGAATGTTAGTAAACAATTAGGGATTGAAAGAATTGATTGGGGGAAATTTGTCCTTGAAGGTGGCGCAATTGAATTAGACGGCAATGGGACTGCTTTATTAACTCGAAGCGCAGTAACGAATGAAAATAGAAATCCTGATTTATCAGAAGCGGAAATTGAAAAATATATAAGTGACCTTGGGGTGACAAACTTTATTTGGTTAGATGGAGTGCCTAATTTAGATATTACTGATTTTCATATTGATGGATTTGCTAAATTCCATGATAAATCTACAATCGTAACGATGGCAGAAGATGACTTGGCTGAATGGGGCTTGTCAAACAAAGATATGGATAAATTGTTAGATGCAAAAAATGCTTCAGGACAGAAATATAAGTACGAATACTTACCGCTTAGTAAAGATAAAGTTACTTTAGAAGGTGGAAAAACTCTAGATTATAAGGGGTCGTATATCAATTATTATGTTGGGAATACAGTTGTATTGGTTCCTAACTATAATGATCCAAATGACAAAATCGCAAACGATACGATTCAGAAATTATACCCGGATCGTAAAGTAGTGGGAATTGATGTGAGAGAGCTTTATAAAAATGGCGGAATGATCCATTGTGTGACACAGCAACAACCGATTCAATTGAAGTAATCGATTATAGTTTCGTTATGTTGCTTTATAGACAAAATAGGTGAAATGCTATCTTTACTTATTTTGTCTTGTTTTAACATCTGTAACAAGAACGGAATGTATAATTTTAATGT
>NZ_JBFPJH010000400.1:0-2717 GCF_040838255.1 Bacillus sp. C30
TTCAGCGAAAGCAAAGACGTTAGGTGAGGGATCAACTGCCCATAAAAGCCCGATTAGTTCAACTAATAATCAGTGGGGGATGCCCCCCACTGATTAAAGTTTCACTTTATATATTAATTCCCTGTCTCCCCTTTAAAATTATCTCGCCATCTTAAAAATTTCACTTCTAGTAAACGTACGAGTGAGTCAGAAAACTTCCCAACGAATGCAAAGATAATAATGCCAACGAATACGATATCTGTATTTGAAAATTGCCTTGCATCCATAATCATATAGCCAATACCTTCAGTTGATCCCATAAGTTCTGCTACTACTAAACTCACCCATGCAACCCCTAAAGATAATCTTGCTCCAAGTAATAGGTTCGGCAATGCGGCCGGCAAAATTAATTTCGTAATTAACTTTCGTTTACTAAACTCTAACACTCGCGCAACATCAAATAGCTTTGAATCTACACCGCGTATTCCTAAAAACGCGTTTACGTATAAAGGAAAAAATGCACCGTCCGCAATTAATAACACTTTCGATGTTTCGCCAAAACCGAACCATAATACGAATAGAGGCGCAACAGCTAAATGAAGTACAGTTCTTAACATTTGTACAGACGGATCTAAATATTGCTCACTTCTCGTTGAAAACCCGACAATTGTTCCTAAAATAATTCCTAGGCTCCCACCGATAAAGAAACCGGCTGCAGCCCTGAATACACTAATACTTAAATGGCTAAATAATTCCCCTGTTTTTAAAAGCTCTTGAAAAGCTAGAAATATATCTAATGGCGTTGGTAAAACTGTTTTAGAAACAAGACCGAGTACGCCAGCTAACTGCCAAATAATTAGTATGATAATAGGTATAGTAATTGCCCTTATTACTGCTTTCAAATTCGTCTTCCGCACTTTCTTTACCTTGTTTTTCTCAATCGTTATGCTCGTTGGTTTCATAACAGCTTTCGTATTCTCCAATTTACAAAACCTCTTTTCACTTCGCCTTTAATGCTTTTTCTACGAAAGAATTATCTACAACTTTATCTGTATTAATTTCTTTCTTTATAGAACCGAGCTTATATTGAAAATCTGCTGTCTTTTGTTGTTCTGCTATTATTTCTTTCGTTATCGGTACTAAAATTGGTTTGTCGTGATTAAACACTTCTTTTACAATCTCTGCATCTATTTTCTTTGCAGAAGTGTATATTTTTATTGCTTCATCTAAATTTGACTCTTGCCATACACGTGCTTTTTCATACACCTTAAGGAATTCCTCAACTAATTCTGGATGCTCTTTCGCAAATTTTGTTCTCGCAATTAAAAATTCTGGTGAAGAGACATTTAACGTTTCACCATCTGCAATCACCTTCGCTCCTTTATTTACCGTATGTAACGATATGAAAGGATCCCAAATTGCCCATGCATCTATTGAACCAGATTCAAATGCAGGCTGCGCCTCATCTGGTTGTAATTGAATGACATTTACATCTTTTGCATCAATACCTTCTTTATCTAGTGCCCGATACAATAAATTAAATGCACTACTTCCTTTTGCTACTGCAATTTTTTTACCTTTCAAATCTTTTACACTCGTAATCTTGCTATCTTTTTGTACAAGTATTCCAGTTCCTTTTCTCGCATAACTTGTATTGGCGATTTCAGTAAATCCAATTCCCGCTGCTTGTGCTGAAATGACTGGAGAATTCCCAACTTCACCAAAGTCTAATCGATTTGATGCGATAGCTTCAAAGTAAGGAGGACCACTTTGAAACTCTGTCCACTTCACTTGAACTCCTTCTTTTTTAAACTCCTCTTCAAACCATCCCTTTTTCTGTGCCAGTAATAGCGGGCTTAACCCTTGCTGTATACCAATTTGTATTGTTACATCTTCCTTCTTACTGCTTGTTGTACTTTTTTCACATCCTACTACGAATAAAGATATTGCTAAAGCAAAAGAAAGAACCTTAAATGTTTTATGCATATATAATCATCCTTTTCCTATATACTTGTTTGAATCAGTCCCCCATATTCAAACTGATGTAACACTTTCGTTCGAAGTTGTTGGAACGATTGAGAAGTTTTATTTCGTGGATAAGGCAAATTATTTTCAATAACTTTATGTATTTTTCCAGGCTTTGCACTCATGATTATAATTCGGTTTGAAAGATATATCGCTTCGTCTATATCATGAGTAACAAATATCATTGTCGTTTTCTTCTGCTCCCAAATATTCAACAGTACTTCTTGCAAATGACTTCTAGTAAAAGCATCAAGTGCTCCGAATGGTTCATCAAGTAATAATACATTTGGATCCCTTAACAACGCTCTTGCAATCGCAACACATTGTGACATCCCGCCTGAAATTTCTTTCGGATATGATTTTTCAAAACCATCTAATCGAACGATTTCAACCCATTCCTTAACCTTATCTTTTACATACTTATCTTTTAACGACAGATCTGCAGCAATATTTTCTTCAACTGTTAACCATGGAAAGAGTCTATGCTCTTGAAATATAAATCCTTGTTTCTTACTTGGCTTTAATACTTGCTCTCCATCTATAACAACTTCACCTTCAAAATCATTGTCTAATCCTGCAACAATTTTTAGTAGAGTGCTTTTTCCACACCCACTCGGACCAATTACAGTAACAAAATCTCCCTTCTCTAATTGAAAATTTATATTCTCTAACACCTGAACATTTCTTGTTTGTTTCAAAAAACATTTTGATAC
>NZ_JBFPJH010000401.1:0-2714 GCF_040838255.1 Bacillus sp. C30
ATTTTAGTACGAAAGGCTTTAACCTTACACTTGATATCGTTATTTTTATGTTATTAATTGCCGGTCTTATTTTCCACCGTACTCCGATTCAATATATTCGCGCTTTCTCTGACTCAACTAAGAGTGCTTCAGGTATTTTACTTCAGTTTCCGTTCTATGCTGGAATTATGGGGATGATGATTGGAGTAAATAGTGAAGGTCTTTCGCTTGGAGGAGCTATTTCTACTTTCTTTATTAGTATTTCAAATGAAACCACATTCCCGCTCTTTACATTTTTAAGTGCTGGCATTGTAAATATTTTCGTTCCATCTGGAGGCGGTCAATGGGCAGTGCAAGCACCAATTATGATTCCAGCTGGCGCTGAACTTGGTGTACCTGCCGCGAAAACAGCGATGGCAATTGCATGGGGCGATGCTTGGACAAATTTAATTCAACCTTTCTGGGCATTACCGGCATTAGCGATAGCTGGTTTAAGCGCGCGTGATATTATGGGATTTTGTGTTGTTAACTTACTATATGCAGGATTTATCATTAGTCTATGTTTCTTATTTATTTAAACGAAAAGCTAGTTTTATACTAGCTTTTCGTTTAAATAAATCATTCGTTATCTATACAGCTTATTACCTTCCTCCACTCTACCTCTGCATGATTTAATGCTTCATATGTAAACAAATCTTCACATACTTTTTCAATCATATGAGGATTGTTCTTAAGGAAATTCCACTGCAATACTTTAGGAAGAACATACGTTTCGTATTCTTTACTTCCCTTTATTACCTCATCAACTTCTCTTTCACAAATCCCTCTTATTAAATAATCAATTCTTAATTGTATTTGAATTTGTTGAAACGTTTCGCTGTATTTCTTCAATTGGACTAAACAATTAATATACGTACGCAAAAGTTCGTCATCATAATTGCAACACTTTATAATACGATCGATTTCATTCATAATGTACGAGCCGCTTCTTCTATTTGTAACAGCCATTTTTCACGCTTCGTTACTTTACTCGTTTTCACAGATTGAAAAGCAGAACGTTTTATATCGCGAATACCACAAAAACGTAAAACCCCTCTTTTCATCATAATCCAATCCGCTGATCGATATAATAGGGCCACGTACCATAACGGTGAGTCTAACGTATTAATAACCCATGCTTTCTTTCCTTTCAATAAACCTTTCGGTAATGACCCCTCATATTTATAAGCAAATCCAGCTACAAAAATACGATCGATAAATCCTTTTAAAATAGCAGGCATGCCCCACCACCATATCGGATATATGAAAAGAAGAATATCCGCTTTCTGCACTAATTCTCTATATCGCTTCGTCTCTTCTTCATTTAGTAAATCACGTCTTTTCTTCTCTTCATTAAATACAAGCACTGGATCAAATTGTTCTTTATATAAATCAAGTAGCGTAACAGAATGATTTGTTTCCTCAAGTCCTTTTTGCACATGCTCTAAAATTGCCCCATTAAAGCTTGAAGGATTAGGATGAGCATATATAATTAGTACGTTCACTACAAAACAACTCCCTCTTTAGTTAAAGTTTCTCCTTCTTTAACATCTTCTCTACAATTTGCACATTTTTCGAACTTTGTAACAAACGATTTAATACTGTTAGTAACTCTTCTTTTTCTAAACCTTTCAATTGCTCTTTAACTGTACTCTCACCAGCACCTTGAATTTCATACACAACTGCCGCCATATGTTTACAATAATTTTCATAAGGACACTCGCAGCTACTTTCTGCAAAATCTTCAAGATCAATAATCACTTCATAATTCCCTGCATTTCCAGTAACGAAAGCAAATACTTTCTTGTCGTGTATTTCAACATCTTCTACATGTCCCTCTTCATAATATTCATATCCTCTATCTATAATGTACTTTGGAATCCATTTCATTATATCTTTTAATAAGTATGCATACATCACAACACCTCTTCCTCTAATTCCCTTTTGACTTCCAAAATCCTGCATGTTATTCTAATAACTGTCAAGTAGCAAGTCTACGTGACAAAACGACTGACACCTATTCGGCGGAGGTGTCTCTTTTCATTTGCAGCCGATATGAAGTGCCTCTTTCAGGCACATTCAATCTTTGACACTACACACTCAACACCATTCCCTTGTATCAGGCTGCTTTAGCAGTCTTTTACTCTACATACTTCAAAAAAAAGAGAGCTCAGCTCCCTTTTCCCGCTTTATAAAATACCCCTTTTTCAGCATAGCGATATTCATCATCAGCTAAAGTAATTTTCCCATCCAGTTTGAGTTCATCTAATAGTCTTGATAAATAAAATTGATGTAACATTTTTTTAGTGAATTTTCCTTCATGATGCGAAACGATATGTTCTTGAATATCTAACAATGATATTGGCTTATCTTGCTCTATCATATATTCATAAACTGTACTACGCAGTTTTACGTATTTTTCGAGTGTCACAGTACTTCGCAACCCCTTTCTTCTTATTATATGTTTTCGTAATCGGTTTTTTTGCAACAAAAAAACCTCTCCGATAAGAAGAAGTTACGTATATCTTCGTCTTATCTCCCAGAACAAATATGTTCTGCTGGAATTAGCACCTGCATCGCGGTTGCTGGGTTTCATCGGGCCAGTCCCTCCACCTCTCTGGATAAGAAAATATTCACTTTAAATTTAACTATACGTAATTTTATTATAATTGTCAAATAAATATAAAAAATTATAT
>NZ_JBFPJH010000038.1:0-22387 GCF_040838255.1 Bacillus sp. C30
GTATTAATTAATATCAAACAAATATCAAAAATTTGACTATTTTATGAACAAAACATTTGTACTTCTTACTAATTCGTTCTAAAATAGTTATGGATGCTAAGTTCTTATAAAACGTTACAATTGTTGTTTGGAAGATACTGAGGTGATTTAACTGGAGTACAAATCTATTAAACCGAAAAAAATTTACGAAGAAGTATCTGAAGCTATTTTAACAATGATTAAAAATGGTACGTTAAAACCTGGTGACAAACTACTTCCTGTTCATCAATTAGCTGAGCAGTTTCAAGTTGGCAGATCTGCTGTTCGTGAAGCGCTAAGTGCGCTAAGAGCAATGGGCTTAATTGAAATGAAACAAGGAGAAGGTACATATGTAAGAAATTTCGATCCTTCTTCATTAACAAAATCACTAAATAACAAGTTATTAATGAAGAAAGAGGATATTTTGAATTTATTAGAAGTACGGAAGGTGCTCGAAGTGGGGGCAGTTCGAGCGGCAGCGGCAAAACGTACGGAGGCTAATTTGCAAAATATGAAGCAGTGGTTAGATGAAATGGCAAAGAGCATTGGAGATGAGAAGGCTGGCGAAAAAGCAGACTTTCATTTTCATATGGGAATTGCAGAATCTTCGCATAATAACATCTTGCTTGAGCTCATGAATCATGTTTCAGAGATGATTGCTGAAACGATTGGTGAATCAAGACGCATTATTTTATATGGTGAACAAACAACATCAGAACGACTTTTAGAAGAGCATCAATCTATATATGATGCGGTGTTAAAGCAAGATGTGGAATTAGCGCAGCAAGCGATGCTAAATCATTTAACAAATGTAGAACATATTGTCACAGGTAAAAGCGATATAAAGTCGTAATTTAATCTTTTAAAAATCTAATTTTCTGATAAAATAGAGAGAGATTAAGTAAGCGTTTTCTTTAGAAGAGGGAGAGGATAGGCCATGGTTGAGCCTACTTCTTCTAATCTTAGTCATCTGATGACCATATGATTTTTGGCGGAGTTGTAATGAGGGGGAATTATAGTTATGAAAGTTACTTTATTTGTTACTTGTTTAGTCGATATGTTTGAAACAAACGTCGGTAAAGCAACAGTTGAAGTATTGGAGCGTTTAGGTTGTGAAATTGAATTTCCAGAAGCACAAGTTTGTTGTGGTCAGCCTGCTTATAATAGCGGCCATGTAGAAGCAGCAAAAGAAGCGATGAAACATATGATTGAAACTTTTGAAGATGCAGAATATATCGTTACGCCATCTGGATCTTGTGCGACAATGTTTCATGAGTATCCGCATGTTTTTAAAGATGATCCGAAGTGGGCTAAACGTGCACAAAAGGTTGCTGATAAAACATATGAATTTACACAATTTATTGTAGATGTTTTAAAAGTTACAGATGTTGGTGCAAGTTTACCAGGGATAGCTACTATTCATAGATCTTGTCATATGACACGCCTGCTTGGAGTAAAAGAGGCACCAGGAATTTTATTATCAAGCGTAAAAGGATTAATTGTGAGAGAACTGCCGAACGTGCAAAATTGTTGTGGGTTTGGGGGAACGTTTTCAGTTAAGATGACTCCAATTTCTGAGCAAATGGTAGATGAAAAAGTAGATAGTGTAATGGAAACAGGTGCTGATTATTTAATCGGTGCAGATTGTGGGTGTTTGTTAAACATTGGCGGACGTATTGAGCGTTTAGGAAAAGAAGTAAAAGTAATGCATATTGCTGAGGTCTTGAATAGTCGCTCATGAAGGGGGAACATAAGCTATGTCTATGAAAATCAGTGAGAAAAAATTTAATGATCGTGTTGGCGATGGAATTCAAGATTCGTTTATGCGCGGAGCAGTATCTTCTGCACAAACGCGTTTATATACAAATCGATTAAAAGCAGCTGACGAGTTGGGAAACTGGGAAGAATGGCGTGAACTAGGTGAACAAATTCGTCAACATACGTTAGAAAATCTTGATTATTATTTAATGCAGTTAAGTGAAAATGTATCAAAAAGAGGCGGTCACGTTTACTTTGCGAAAACGAAAGAGGATGCAGCAAAGTATATTCAAGACGTTGCAAAAAAGAAACAAGCGAAGAAAGTTGTAAAATCAAAATCAATGGTAACTGAAGAAATTAGTATGAATCATGCCCTTGAAGAGATTGGTTGTGAAGTGTTAGAGAGTGACTTAGGAGAGTATATCTTGCAAGTAGATAACGATCCACCATCACATATTATTGCGCCTGCACTTCACAAAAACAGAACGCAAATTCGTGATGTATTTAAAGAAAAACTTGGATATGAAAATTCTGATGATCCATACGAAATGACAAAGTTTGTTCGTAAACAACTTCGTGAGAAATTTATGGATGCAGAAATTGGTGTGACAGGTTGTAACTTCGCTGTTGCAAATACTGGCTCTCTTTGTTTAGTGACGAACGAAGGTAATGCCGATCTTGTCATGTCGATTCCGAAAACACAAATTGCAGTAATGGGTATGGAACGTATGGTTCCGACAATGGAAGAATTAGATGTTTTAGTTGGTTTACTATGTCGTAGTGCGGTAGGTCAAAAATTAACAAGTTATGTAACAGTAGCAGGACCAATTCAAGAGGAAGAGGTAGATGGACCAGAAGAGTTTCATTTAGTCGTTGTTGATAATGGCCGCTCTCAAATTCTTGGATCGGAATTCCGTTCAATATTGCAATGTATTCGTTGTGCCGCTTGTGTTAACGTATGTCCCGTATATCGTCACGTTGGTGGACATTCGTATGGATCTATTTATTCAGGACCAATCGGTGCGGTATTAACACCACTTTTAGGTGGGTATGACGATTACAAAGAGCTTCCTTATGCATCTAGTTTATGCGGAGCATGTACAGAAGCTTGTCCAGTGAAAATTCCATTACATGATTTATTATTAAAACATCGTCAAGTCATCGTTGAGCAAGAAGGTCGTGCCCCACTTGCAGAAAAATTAGCAATGAAAATGTTTAGTATGGGTGCTTCTTCAGCAGCTTTATATAAAATGGGATCGAAAATGGCACCGGCAGCAATGAGTCCATTTACATCTGGTAACCGTGTATCAAAAGGTGTTGGACCACTTAAAAACTGGACGGATATTCGTGAATTCCCGGCTCCAAGTAAAGAACGATTCCGTGATTGGTATAAAGATCATAAGAAAGGCGGGGACAAATAATGACAGGATTAATTCAAAACCGTGAGTCCTTTCTAGATAATATCGCAAAAGAACTTGGGCGCGCGCGTAAAACAGAAGGCGTAGAACGTCCAGCATGGAAAAGTAATGTGAATGTAGAAACGTTAAAAGATTATTCACAAGAAGAATTGTTAGAAGTATTTAAAAAGCAATGTACAAACATTCATACAACTGTTGTGGAAACGACAAACGACCGTTTACGTGAAGATATTCAAAAAGTAATCATGGAAAACGGCGGGGGACCTATTATATTATCAGCAGATGAACGTTTTGATTCCTATGGATTGACTTCTTTATTTAAAGAAGAGCTTCCAAAGCAAAATGTTGAGGTAAATGTATGGGATCCTGAGAAAAAAGAAGAGAATATGCGTATAGCGGAAAAAGCGAATATCGGTATTGCATTTAGTGATTATACTTTAGCTGAATCTGGTACGATTGTTGTACAAAGTCATAAAGGACAAGGGCGTTCTTTACACTTTTTACCGACTGTATACTTTGCTATTATTCCACGTGAAACACTTGTACCTCGTATTACGCAAGCAGTTCAGGATATGAACTCACGTGTAGAAAATGGCGAAGCAGTTGCATCTTGTATTAACTTTATAACAGGACCAAGTAACTCTGCAGATATTGAAATGAACCTTGTTGTCGGAGTTCACGGACCATTAAAAGCAGTATATTTCATCGTATAAAATAGGGGAAAGCAGGCCGGGAAACGGCCTGCTTTTTTAATAGAATAAAGATAATATGAAGTAGAAGTTCTCTCCTTTTTTTGTTATGTTCTTTTGGAAAGGAGAGGAAGGGATGTTCACTTATTTATATGCATTGTTAATAGGTATGGTGTTTGGTTCTTTTTTTATGGTGATTGCGATGAGAGTTCCAGTAGGGGAATCTATTATTACACCACGTTCGTACTGTCATTACTGCAAGTATACGTTACAGCCGAAAGAACTTATTCCAATCATTTCATTTTGTATACAAAAAGGGCGTTGTACGAATTGTAAAAGGAAAATCTCAAGTTTGTACATAGTATTTGAATTTGTTACAGGCAGTTTATTTTTTCTTACTGTATATGTAATTGGAATGGAAAGAGAGCTCATCATCATTTTATCGCTTTTTTCGTTACTTCTAATTATTTCAGTTACAGATTTAGTATATATGCTAATACCTAATCGTATTTTAATTTGGTTTGCGCTTTTGCTTATTTTAGAATGTATTTTTGTACCGTTAGTTACTTGGATAGATAGTTTAGCTGGTAGTGGAACTATATTCATTTTGTTATATTGCATGCAAAAGATTTATCCAGATGGTCTTGGCGGAGGTGATGTAAAATTACTTTCGTTACTCGGATGTATAGTCGGAGTGAAAGGGGGTTTTATAACTTTATTTTTAGCATCTTGCTTTAGTCTTTGTTTTTTCGGGATAGGTATAGCGCTAAAACGTATAAACATAAGAACTCCAATTCCGTTCGGACCTTTTATTAGCCTTGGAGCAATATGTTATGTGTTGGTCACATATGCAAAATAGAGAGGAGATAGAAAATGAATGTATATATGGATGATCAAAGAAGTTGCCCATACGGATATGTTTTGGCAACTACAGTAGAATCTGCCTTGCAAATTGTTAGGGATAATGAGGTGAATATTATTTCCCTCGATTATAATATGGGATGGCGACAAAAAAGTGGGTTAGATTTCGTAGAAGCTTTCTGCAACGAAGGTTTATATGTTAATGAAATTCACCTTCATACAAATGATGTCATCGGTATGCATCAGATGAAAAAGAGCATAGAGAGAGGGAAGGAAAACGGGGAAATTAATCCTTATATTGCCTTGAAATATGTAGGGAGCTAAAAACTCCAAAGTAAAACTTTGGAGTTTTTAATGTTTCATATGTGCTTGTAAAGGAATAATTTCCTCCGTTTGAGCTCCAACTAATTGAGTTTTCTCTTGTTCAACAACAGGTGCTTTCTTTGTTAAGTAATGATATACCATACCGACAAATACGGATCCGCCAATAATGTTACCGATTGTAACTGGAATTAAGTTATGAATAGCGCCCGCAAAAGAAATTGTCTCAGGATGTGGTGATACTAAAGATAGAGCAAACAGTGATAAGTTTGCAATGCTATGCTCATAACCAGATAAAAAGAAAGTGAAAACGAGCATCATCATCATTAATATTTTTGCTGTGTCACCTTTCACTTGAGAAGGTAAGAAGCAGGCAAGACATACGAGCCAGTTACATAAAATGGCTTTAAAGAATAATTGCATTGTAGGTGTATTCATCTTTCCTTCAACAACTTTATTCATTAAATGACTGTGATCAATTGCTTCGAAAATTCCAGTTGCGTAAAATAGTAAGGCAAAGAATAAAGCGCCAGCTAAGTTACCTGCATAACAAGCAACCCAGTTGCGAAGTGTATCAGAAATCGTTGTTTCTTTTCTTAAAGTTGCCACTGTGAAGTACATCGTATTGCCAGTAAATAATTCAGCGCCGCCATATATAATAAGTACGAGAGCAATTCCGAAAAACATGGAGGAAGCTAAATATGTTGCTGGTGAATCTGCAATATGAAAAAAGTTACCTAATTTAAAACATAGTACAATAATAAAACCGATATAAATGCCCGCAAGTGCAGCACGAATGAAATATTGCATTGGATTTATATCTAGCATTTGTTTTTTGCTCTTAGCCAGTTTTACAACGTAATCTAATCCTTGTTCTAGCATGAGTAATACGCTCCTTTAATACATCGTCTATAAATACTCCTTATATGAATAAGGTACATGGATTTGTTCATAGTTTCAATAAGTTTGTGCAATATTTCACAAAAAGGACATACATCTAGAAAGGAAGCGTTTACAAAAGGTAGTATAATGGAATTTTTTCTGAAAATAGAGAGGGGAATTGAAACGAGAAAAAAGAAAAAGCGCTGTAATTACAGCGCTTTTTCGTCTAAATTCTTTTCTACTTTTACTTCTACTTCTTTCGAGAAGAACCAACCGCAAACTGCGATTCCAATTAATACAATCCAGAATGTAAGCTTCCACGGAGTGGATTCTGGGAATGAATGCGGAAGGACATTTAAAGCAGGGTGTGCTAGCGTATAAACTGTTAATTTCACACCAACCCAACCTACAATTAAAAATGCTGCAGTTTCAAGTCCTGGTTTACGTTTTAATATTTGTACGAAAGCAGTTGCTGCAAATCGCATTATAACTAATCCGATAAGTCCACCTGTAAAGATAACGATAAATTGACCTGTATCAAGACTACCAACCGTACCTAATCCTGTTTTCGGTAAAGTCACCGCTAATGCAACAGCAGCTAAAATTGAATCAACTGCGAAGGCGATATCAGCAACTTCGACTTTAAATACAGTCCACCAAAAGTTCTCTTGTTTTTTCTTTGCTTCTTTTTCTTCTGTTTCTTCATGTGTATTCTTTTTAACATACGTTTTAAATAAGTGATTCCCCGCGATAAACATAAGATAAATCGCACCAATTGCTTGCACTTGCCATACATCTACTAGGAACGAAATCATAAATAGTGATCCGAATCGGAAAACGAACGCTCCTGCTAATCCATAAAATAGTGCTTTCTTTCGTTTTTCTTCTGGTAAATGTTTTACCATGATTGCGAGAACGAGAGCGTTATCAGCCGCTAAAATCCCCTCTAGTGCAATTAGGATGAGTAATACCCAACCATACTCCAATAATAATGATACATCCATGTACATTCTCCTCTCATTTCTATAAAGTCTAAACAAGTGAAGAAGTTCCCCACTGTTTAGTTTCCCCATACTCCTGCGCATCAACGGTGGAGGAAATTTGAAAACAAAAAAGACCTCTGCCGTTGATAGGCAAAGGTCTTGCTAGACATATGTAATGAAAATGCCAACAAAGCCGGAAGAACTAAGTTCTACGTAATGACGACTTTGTTTCCAAGAAATAGTTCTTGGACGCTACTCCCCTTTGGAGATATGCTATTGTACTCTCATTATATGGATAATTTATACGGTTGTCAACCTGTTAAAATATCTTCGTTTGGATATTTTATTTTTCTTTGTTTTTTACGTGCAAATGAAAAGGCTAATGTTAAAGGCCCCATCTTTCCAAAAAACATCATAAAGATAATAATTATTTTGCCGATGATTGTTAAGTGTGGCGTCAAATTCATGCTAAGGCCGACAGTTCCAAATGCTGAAAATACTTCAAAAGCACTCATTAATAAAGGAACCTTCTCAGTGATGCTTAAAATTAAAATGGAAAGAAAAATAAACGAAATTGAAATAATAGTAATCGTTAATGATTTGACAATGAGCGTATCTTTAATGGATTTTTTAA
Organism: Bacillus sp. C30; assembly: GCF_040838255.1. NCBI lineage: Bacteria > Bacillati > Bacillota > Bacilli > Caryophanales > Bacillaceae > Bacillus > Bacillus sp. C30. The sequence goes on from NZ_JBFPJH010000038.1 coordinate 7,565, forward strand.
ACACGACAATATCATCTTGTTCTTGCAAAAATTTAAATACGCCGAAAAACATAATTAAAAAAGTTGTTAATTTAATCCCACCACCAGTAGAAGCACTGCCAGCACCAATAAACATAAGAAGCATCATTAATAAAAGTGATGGTTTAGATAGAGCGGCAATATCCACTGTATTAAACCCAGCTGTACGAGTCGAGATTGCTTGAAAATAAGCAGCCATGCCTTCTTCAAATGGTGTAAATCCTCTCATAGAAAGAGAATTATGGAACTCGAATATAAAAATAAAAGCTGTAGCAATAATATTGATGATTAGAGTAGAAGAGAGCATAAGCTTTGAGTGTAAAGTAAGGTTTCTAAAGTTTTTCTTTCTTTTTATATCTACGATAACCGTAAAACCAATCCCACCTAAAATAATGAGGGAAGAAATAACGAGATTGACGAGAATGCTATGGGAGTGCGGCATTAAATTATCGCTCCACACAGAAAACCCAGCATTATTAAAGGCTGAGATAGAATGAAAAAAGCTATAATATATACCTTTGGCAACCCCATATTTTGGTACCCATTCAAAAGAGAGAAGTAAAGTAGCGATACATTCTACAGTAAAAGAGAATAAAAATAATGCTTTTGCAAGACGAATGATTCCGCCGACATTTGTTTGGTTTAATGCTTGTTGTAATAAAATCCGGTTTTGAAGGCCGATTTTTCTGCCGAGCATAATTGCGATTAAAACAGCAAAGCTCATAATGCCAAGCCCACCAACTTGTATAAGTGTTAAAATGACACATTGGCCAAATAAGGTAAATACTTTACCAGTGTCCACAACACCAAGCCCTGTAACCGTACAAGCAGAAACCGTTGTAAATAAGGCATCGAGCCATGAAATGGACGTTGTTGTAGCAATTGGCAATTTCAATAGGCATGTACCGATAATTGATAGCATAATAAAAGATACAGTAAGAACACGGGGAGGACTCATGCTAATGTTAATCCGTTTCATTTCACATATCGTTCCTTTCGATTTGCTCTTACTAGTATGTGAAGAAGCACTATTATGTATGTTAAAAAAGAAAGAGGCAGAGAATATCTGCCTCTAAGCCATAGGTTATATAGTTATCCGCGTAATTGTTGTTGAGCTAAAGCAACAAGACGTTTCGTTACTTCACCGCCAACTGATCCGTTAGAACGAGATGCTGTATTAGATCCTAAGCTTACACCGAATTCTTGTGCGATTTCATATTTGAATTGTTCAAGTGCTTGCTCTGCACCCGGAACTAGTAATTTGTTTGTTTTCACCATGTTGATACACATCCTTAAAGAGTAATCCAGTTTAGCTAAGTGCTATCTGGTAATGTTATTTTATGTGTAAACGACGTACTCATACACGGAAGTAAACGGTGTGATTAGAAGTTCTTGGATAGAAAAAAGAGTAGCAAATTTGCTACTCTTTTTTCAGTATTGTCGCTGTACCTTCTACGACAATATCATCAGATTGATTATATATGTTTGTTTGCAATGTGATAATTTTTTTATCGTCCCGTTTTTTAATAACTTCTGCCACAACGCGAAGTGTATCACCGATTTTGACAGGAGCACGGAATGAAACGTTTTGTGATAAATAAATCGTATTTTTGCCAGGAAGTTTCGTTCCAAGAATGGTAGAAATAAAACTTGAAACGAGCATGCCATGGGCAATACGTTCTTTGAACATTGTCGTTTTTGCAAAAGAGTCTAGAATGTGAATAGGATTTACATCTCCAGTCAATTTTGCAAAATTGATAACGTCCTCATCCGTAATTTTTTTTGTAAGTGATGCTTGATCACCGACTTGAATCTCATCGTAACGAAGCTCCGGAACAGTTTGTGCTTCTTGAAATGGATTCATTTTGTCCTCCTTCTTTTCCATATCGAAAAATGTAAGCCATCTTGATGTAGTAGGAGGAAGAAAGAGTTTTGTTTGTGCTGCAGTTAGTTGCCACATTTTTCTTACTTGATGGAAGTAAATAGATTTTTTGAGTTTTCCTCGAACTGCTTTGCGAGTTCTAGTTGTTTGGACTTGAACTCTCCCAAAAAAACTTCTAACTGTTTTTGAACCTCTTCACGTTGCGACTGTTGTTGTTCGATAAAGTGTTTTGTTGTTTCTTCAAATTGGCCGCTAGTTTGAGTAAGAATAGACAAAGATGTTTTCGTAGGCGAAACAGTAAGTTGGTGCATTTGATTAGAAAGCTCATTCCACTTTTCTTGCCACTCGTTAATTTGATCATTTAAGGAGTTTCCAGTTAATTGCTTCACATAGTCTGTATATTGGTTATTGAACTGAGCAGTGAATTGGTGTAGTTCTTTTTCTAGTTCATCTACTCCTGATGTTAATTTATGCAAAGCGTCTTGTTGTTGTTTTAACGTTTCTAAAGTAAGGTGCTCTAATTGTTTCCCAGCTGAAGAGAAGAGGGAAAGAGATTGAGACCAGTTTTTCCAAAATGCATCGACTAATTCGTATGGCTTAGTTTCCATTGTTTGACCTCCAAATGTTTTTTTGCATATTGTGAACGCAGATTACTCTGCTGTACCACCAGGTGAAGATGAAGAATCCTTTTCATCCTTTTCTGGAGAAGTAGAAAATGGAAAGAATGCATTGGTGTATAACGTGAAAAACGTCCGCAACATATTTTGATAATGTTCAAAAGAAGTCGCACATGTTGTTAAATATTGCTCTCCATATTCTGTTAAAGAATAAATTCGTTTCGCTGGCCCGCCTTCGCTTGTATCCCAAGTAGAAGAAATAAGATTTTCTTTTTCTAATTTGCGTAGTGTCCTATACACATTACCTTGGTCAACAGAAGAAAAGCCGATGTCCATTAGCATTTGAATAAGTTTGTAACCATGAAGACTCCAGTCTTTTAGACAGAGAAGTAAGAAAGGAACTAAGAAGTTTTTTGGCATGGAGTTTGGTTGTTTCGCTTGGTTTTTTTCCAAACTTTCTGGGTGTTCTGGTTCATTATGTAGCATGATTGTGCATCACCTCATGAATCAGTTAGATGGAATTTTTTGCTTATAAGTGCAATTTACACCTATCTGTTTTTAATGTCAATACATTTGTTAGAAAATAAAGAAAAATAAAATATATACTTGAAGTTTTATTCGGAATATTAGAAAATAGTGAATAGGTTGAATTGTTTCAAAAACGAAAAAGGGAGTGTAGTCGAAGTGATTGATCAAAAATTCGATCCATTGCAAGCATGGAAAAATGCTTATGAACAAACCGAAACATTTTGGGGAAAAGCGCTCAATGAAACAATTAAAACAGAAGAATATTCTGCTTGGATGGGCAGCGTTCTAGATTTGAATTTGTTTTATCAAAAAGCATTAAATGATACGACAAAAAATTATTTAGAACAGGTGAATGTGCCGACGAGAGAGGATATCGCTAGAGTAGCTACGCTTGTTATTAACTTAGAAAATAAAGTTGATAACATCGAGGAAATTCTAGAAGAGAAAGTGGATTCATTAGGACAAGCTCCTACATTAAAGCGTGATGTTACGAAAGTAAAACAAGATATGCGCACGTTAGAAACGAAAGTTGATCAAATTTTAGAATTGCTAGAAAAGCAAAATGCAGTACTAGCTAAACTACAAGTACCTGTAAAAGAAGAAGTAAAGCCTGTAAATAAGCCAGAAAATAAAAAATGATAATAGCGTTTGTTTATAACGTGTAAAAGAGAGAGGGAGAATCTCTTTTCATGTATAAACAACGAAACATAATTAATATATGGACTCAATTAGTATGAGTACCAAAATGATTCATAACAATCGTTCACAAATTCATTTAAGGGGGAAAAGAAATGGTTCAATTAAATGGCAAAGTAGCAATCGTAACAGGTGGGGCAAAAGGAATTGGAAAAGCAATTACAGTAGCATTAGCAGAAGAGGGAGCAAAAGTAGTTATTAACTATAACAGCAGTAAAGAAGCAGCTGAAAACTTAGTAAATGAATTAGGAAAAGAAGGACATGACGTTTATGCAGTTCAAGCGGATGTTTCTAAAGTAGAAGATGCAAACAGACTTGTAGAAGAAGCTGTGAATCATTTTGGTAAAGTTGATATTCTTGTTAATAATGCTGGTATTACAAGAGATCGTACATTCAAAAAATTAAATCGTGAAGATTGGGAGCGCGTAATTGACGTGAACTTAAGCAGTGTATTTAATACGACAAGTGCGGTACTTCCATACATATCGGAAGCAGAAGAAGGAAGAATCATTAGTATTTCTTCTATTATTGGCCAAGCTGGTGGATTTGGACAAACAAACTACTCAGCAGCAAAAGCAGGTATGTTAGGATTTACAAAATCATTAGCGTTAGAACTTGCAAGAACAAATGTAACTGTAAACGCAATTTGCCCAGGATTTATTGATACTGAAATGGTAGCAGAAGTACCAGAAGAAGTGCGTCAAAAAATCGTTGCGAAAATCCCGAAAAAACGTTTTGGTCAAGCTGATGAAATTGCAAAAGGTGTAGTATATCTATGCCGTGACGGTGCGTATATCACAGGTCAGCAATTAAACATTAACGGCGGATTATACATGTAATGAAGTAAGAAAAAAGTGCATATCCATAGCAGGAATGCACTTCTTTTTTTAGAAAGAAATTGACCAAAAAGGAGATAGAAAAAATGACTACATTCGTAACGGAATGGGAAAAGCAATTGGAGTTGTACCCAGAAGAATATCGTAAAGCATATCGCCGTGTGAAAAGAGCGAGCGAAGTTTTATTACGCGAACCAGAACCACAAGTTGGTTTAACACCGAAAGAGGTTATTTGGACGAAGAATAAAACGAAGCTTTATCGTTACATTCCAAAACAAGAAAAAACACAGAGAGTTCCAATCTTATTAATATACGCTCTTATTAATAAACCGTATATTATGGATTTAACTCCAGGTAATAGTTTAGTGGAATATTTAGTAGATCGTGGTTTTGATGTGTATATGCTTGATTGGGGCACATTTGGTTTAGAAGATAGTCATTTGAAATTTGATGATTTCGTGTTCGATTATATTGCAAAAGCAGTGAAAAAAGTAATGAGAACTGCAAAATCGGACGAGATTTCTTTACTTGGTTATTGCATGGGTGGAACGTTAACATCTATTTATGCAGCGCTTCATCCGGACATGCCAATTCGAAACTTGATTTTTATGACAAGTCCTTTTGATTTCTCTGAAACAGGGTTATACGGTCCTTTATTAGATGAGAAATATTTCAATTTAGATAAAGCGGTTGATACATTTGGAAATATCCCACCAGAAATGATTGATTTCGGAAATAAGATGTTAAAACCAATTACAAACTTTGTCGGTCCATATGTTGCTTTAGTCGATCGTTCAGAAAATGAGCGCTTCGTCGAAAGTTGGAAATTAGTTCAAAAGTGGGTAGGCGATGGTATTCCGTTCCCAGGTGAATCGTATAGACAATGGATTCGTGATTTTTATCAAAATAATAAATTAGTGAAGGGTGAACTCGTGATTCGCGGACAAAAGGTAGACCTTGCAAATATTAAGGCGAATGTCTTAAATATTTCTGCGAAGCGTGATCATATCGCTCTGCCATGTCAAGTAGAAGCTTTACTTGATCATATTTCTAGCACAGATAAAGAGTATGTATGTTTACCGACAGGACATATGTCTATTGTGTATGGTGGAACGGCTGTAAAGCAAACATATCCGACGGTTGGAAATTGGCTTGAAGAGCGTTCTAATTAAAGAGAAGAAATCCAACTAGCGTATGTTAGTTGGATTTTTTTATGGAAAATGACGAAACATAGAAAGGAGAAAATTACATGGTAGGAGTATAATTATGAAGCTTATGACTGGTAAGTTGTTTTGGAATTCTGGAGTTTCTGTACCTTGTTATCCAACGTTAGAAAATGATATGATATGTGATGTGCTCGTAATTGGAAGTGGAGAAGCGGGTGCTCATATAGCATATTCGTTAGCTAAAATTGGAATGCGTGTTATGCTCATTGAAAAAAGAGCAATTGCATGTGGTAGCACAGCTGCAAATACAGGATTATTACAATTTGTTCATGATAAATCGTTAACCTCTCTTATTCATACATTTGGTGAAGAGAAAGGGGTACGAGCATATAGACTTTGTTATGAAGCGCTGCAAACAATGGAGAAGGTTGTGCCAACTCTCGATATTGATCCCCATTTTATTCCGCGAAATAGTTTGTATTATGCAAGTAGAGATGAGGATGTTTCATTTTTACAAGAAGAATATAATACGTTACGCCATTATGGATTTCCGGTTGAATATTTTACAGAGTCTGATATTAAGAAACGTTATTCATTTGCAAAACAAGCAGCGTTATATACAAGCGGTGATGCAGAAGTGAATCCGTATTTATTAGCGCATAGTCTTTTGCATAAAGCGAAACAAATGGGCGCTACTATATACGAACATACAGAGGCATTACATATTAAACAAATCCAAAATGATTTAATTTGTTACACGAATACAGGAAATAAAATAGTAGCAAAGAATATTATTATGGCGACAGGTTATGAAGCAATTTTTGGAAAGAAAGAAAAAAATACAACAGTAGAAACGTCTTATGCCGTTGTGACAAATAAGATAGATTATTTTGAAGGCTGGCATGAGCAATCGTTAATTTGGGAAACAGCACGTCCGTATTTGTATAGTCGAACGTATCAAAACCGCATTGTTATAGGCGGATTAGATGAGGCGCTGAAAATTCAAAAAATCGGCGATACGAAATTATTGCATAAGCGTGATCTTCTTATTAACATTGTAAAAGAAATGTTCCCGCAGTATAAAAATATACGGGCAGAGTACTATTGGGCAGCAGCATTTGGTGGCAGTCATGACGGTCTTCCTATTTTAAAAGAAGATAAAAAAATACCTAATTTATATTACGCACTGCCGTATGGGGGAAATGGAACTGTATACGGAATGGTATTTGCGAAACTATTTCAGCAGTTATTTACAAATGAAGAAAGTGATGATTTTTCTTTATTTAATCGATAGAAAAAAGGTAGCGAAGTGATGGAATGAGAGATGTAAAAAAGTTTTTACAAAAGTTACGTCCCGTACAACTTATCGTTGTATTTTATTTACTAGCAGTAGTCGTATCGGTAATTTTGCTTAGTTTACCATTTGTTACGAAGCCTGAAGTGAAATGGACATTTATCGATGCACTATTTACATCTGTTAGTGCGGTAAGTGTTACAGGACTGTCTGTTGTTACGATTTCAGATACGTTTACAACGGCAGGAATTATTGTTTTAGCCCTTATTTTACAATTAGGCGGATTAGGAATTATGGCGCTTGGTACATTCGTCTGGATTATAACGGGGAAAAAGATTGGTTTGCAAAGAAGAAGATTAATTATGGCAGACCATAACCAAGGGAATTTATCGGGCCTTGTAGAATTGATGCGTTCTATTTTAATTGTAATTATTTCGATAGAACTCATTGGAGCAATACTGTTAGGTACAAGGTTCTTACTATATTTCCCGACTTGGCAAGAAGCTTATTTTCACGGTTTCTTTGCCGCTGTGAGCGCAACAACGAACGGAGGATTTGATTTAACAGGACAATCACTTATTCCGTACAAAAAAGATTATATTGTTCAAATGATTCATATGTTGCTTATTATTTTAGGAGCTATCGGTTTCCCAGTGTTAATGGAAGTAAAACAATTCCTTAGTAAAAGGCGACAACAACTATTTCGCTTTTCGTTATTTACAAAATTGACGACAACAACATTTTTTGTACTCGTTATTGTTGGAACAATTATGATTTTTCTATTAGAACGAAATCATTTTTTAGTAGGAAAGTCATGGCATGAAACTGTATTTTATACATTATTCCAATCTGTGACGACGCGAAGTGGAGGACTCGCTACAATGGACATACGTGAATTATCACAACCAACGCTTTTATTTATGAGTATATTAATGTTCATTGGGGCATCTCCAAGTTCAGTTGGGGGCGGAATACGTACAACAACATTTGCAGTTAGTATATTATCGTTATATACATTTGCAAGAGGCGGGAGAACAGTCCGAGTTTTCAAACGTCAGCTACATGAAGAGGACGTGTTGAAAGCATCTGTCGTTATGACGATGGGAATTTTATTATGTGCCTCAGCGCTATTCATTTTATCTATTACGGAAAATGTACCGCTTATGAGCTTAATCGTTGAAGTTTGTTCTGCTTTCGGAACGACGGGACTATCAACAGGTGTTACTCCTGATTTAACAACTGTTGGTAAACTTGTACTTATTGTACTTATGTTTATCGGACGTGTCGGTATTTTGACATTTATTTTAGCTAGTGGTGGAAGAGAGCAACCAGCTCGCTATAAGTACCCGAAAGAGCGAATTATTATTGGATAGTATGAAACCATTCTACCTGAGTTAGGTAGAATGGTTTTTTTAGTCGTTAATTCCGAATTGGGGATGCATAAAAGCATCATTTTTATTATCAACTTCGTTTTTAAGTAATTCTTGATTCTCTTCTGCAATCCATCCGATATCATTTGTAGGATGGATCCATTCTTCCCCAGCCATAATGGCAGGATCTACCTCATCACTCCAATTATTAAGAGGACTGTTAGTGGAATCGTATTTACTGTCTCCAATTACAACATCATATTGATTTATAAAAGGTTGTTGCATCTTTTTGCCTGTGCCTTTAAAAGAAGGAAAGTTCATTTGATGAGGGAGCGTCTCGTCTAAAATTGGCGATTGTATCGTTTCTTTTTCTTTCAAAGTAATCGCTCCTTTTTGTAATGGCTTGTTCGTATGTAGTATTTCCATCTATAAGCTCTTATGTACTTGTTAACACTTCCCAGTAATAATTACTGTAAGTTGTTTCAAACTAGAATAGAAAGTTATTTCGTGAGAGCAGGTGAATATGTTGGTAAAAAGAAAAGTAAAACAAAATGCAGCAATTAATAATAATAAAACTCCGAAAGAAAGCTTACCAGATGCAGAATTTGCATTAGAGTATGAAGGAGAAAATAGTGCGAAGTATGCAAATCGTAATTCAAAAAAAGGTAAACAAAAATGAGGCGTTTTTTACAAACGCCTCATTTTTTTGTGGGATTATAAAGGTTTTTTAAATTATTTGTAAATTTCACGTTTGATATTAGCAGAAAAATGCGAAAAAACATAGAAGTAGCAACGTATTACACAAAAACAAACAACAAACAAAAGATTAATGTTGGTTTAATACTGCTTTTACACTAGTTGTTTATATTAGAGTTGTACATAAGATTTGTAAAAGGAGAGAGAGACAGTGAAAAAAACAATCTTTAAAGCTGTAGCAACTGGAATGGTATTTTCGTTATTAATGGGGTGTGGTGCAAAGAAAGAAGAAAGTGCTGGAGCAAAAGTAAAAGATGATAAATTATCTGGATCATTAACTGTTTACACAGCGATTGAAGAAGAGCTTGTACCGATTTATCTTGATTCTTTTAAACAGAAGTACCCAGACGTGAAGTTGAACATTGTTCGTGATTCAACAGGAGTTATTACAGCGAAATTACTAGCTGAAGGAAAAAATACACAAGCAGATGTTGTATGGGGAACTGCAGCGTCTAGTCTATTAGCTTTAGATAAAAAAGATATGTTAAAAGGATACTCTCCAAAAGGAGCAGATCGTGTCCTTCCGCAATTTAAAGACGATAAGAAACCAGAAAAATGGGTAGGAAATACTGCATTTATGACGGGGATTGCTGTAAATAAAGAAGAATTGAAGAAAAAAAATTTACCGATGCCAGAATCATATGAAGATTTAACGAAACCAGAATATAAAGGAACGCTAGTTATGCCGCATCCGGCTTCTTCTGGAACAGGATTTTTAACAGTTTCTGCATGGCTACAAATTATGGGAGAAGATAAGGGCTGGGATTACATGAAGAAACTTCATGATAATATGGCAACTTATACTCATTCAGGTTCAAAACCAGCGAAATTAGCAGGCGCAGGTGAATATCCAGTTGGTGTATCAATGGTTTATAGTGCTTTGAAAGAGAAACAAAAAGGTGCACCAGTTGAAGTTGTACTGCCGAAAGAAGGATTAGGCTGGGAAGTAGAAGCGAACGCACTTATTAAGAAAGATAATGCTAAAAATGATAAATTAGCGCAAGCATTTTTAGATTGGGCAATTACAGATGATGTAATGAAGTTATACTTCGAGAAAAATGGATTTGCGACAATTAAAAATGATTATAAACTTCCAGATGAATTCCCTAAAGATGTGACAGAAAAGTTATATAAAAAGAATGACTTTAAATGGGCAGCAGAAAATCGTGACAAAATTTTAGAAAAATGGGAAAAAGAGTTTGGCCAAAAAGCAGAACCGAAAAAGTAAGTGAGTGGGAGAGAGAAAAATGAGCGAATATTTATCAATTCAACACATCCAAAAACAGTTTGATGCATTTACAGCGTTAAAGGATATTTCTTTTACTGTGAAAAAAAATGAGTTTGTTTGTTTATTAGGCCCAAGTGGTTGTGGGAAAACGACATTGCTCCGAATTTTAGCGGGGCTAGAAGAGGCAACAACAGGTAGTATTGCTGTGAATGGAAAAGATATTACAGCATTACCACCTGGAAAGAGGAACTTCGGAATGGTTTTTCAATCGTATGCATTATTTCCGAATTTAACTGCACTTGAAAACATTGAATACGGCTTAAAAACAAAAAAATATGGAAAAGCAGAAGTAAAAGAAAAAGCGCTATCGGCGTTAGAACTTGTTGATTTGCTGAATGTAAAAGATAAATATCCTGCTCAAATGTCTGGTGGACAACAGCAGCGAGTAGCACTTGCACGTGCGCTCGCTCTGTCTCCCGATATTTTGTTACTTGATGAGCCGTTATCTGCTTTAGATGCAAAAGTGCGTGAAAAGTTGCGCAGAGAAATGCGTGATTTGCAAGAAAAAGTGGGAGTAACAACTATTATGGTAACGCATGATCAAGAAGAGGCATTAACGATGGCTGATAAAATTGTTGTAATGAATCATGCGGAAATTATGCAGATTGGAACACCAGAGGAGATTTATCAAAGACCAGCCAATCCGTTTGTGGCAGATTTTATTGGTTCTATTAATTTCTTTTCGAAAAATAACGAAGAACATGCGATTCGTCCTGAACATGTAACAGTTGTACAAAATAATGGTATTAAAACAGTTGTAGAAAGCATGGAATTTCGCGGTTCTGTATACCGGACGGAAGTGCGGGTCATAGAAGAGAAAACACACCTTTATAATGAGAAAATTGTAGTGGATATATTGGCATCAGAAGTAGAGGAAACTGCTATTAGAAAAGGAAAGCCAATTCAAATCTCTTTCTCAGAAAATCATATGTTGTCATATGGAAAGAAGGTCATTGTATAGATGGAGATGTTAGAAAACTTTAAGGCAGAAAGTACAAAAAAAAAGATTAAGAGACGTATCGGTAAAGAAGAGTGGATACAAAGACTATTAATTATTGGTATGCTTCTTTCATTTTTTATCATGCTTGTATTGCCTTTATTACAACTGTTTACACAAGCCTTTTATGATAAAGATGGAGCTTTTGTTGGTGTTGCGAATTTCAGTAAATATTTCACAACACCAACGCTAGTTCAATCACTACAAAATACGATATGGATTTCGGGCGCTACAACAATTATTTCGGTTACACTCGCTTTCGCTTACGCATATGCGATCGCTCGTACAAATGTTTTTGGAAAGCGCGTATTTCAATACATAGCATTATTACCATTATTTGCACCAACGATGATGCACGGTATTGCGCTTACATATTTATTTGGTAATCAAGGGTTAATAACAAAAGGGATGTTTGGTTTATTTGAAGGAATACAAATACCGTTATACGGACCAGTAGGAATTGTAATGGCTGAAGTTATGTATACATTTCCGCAAGCATTCCTTATTTTATTAATTGCTCTCCAAGGTTCTGATTATCGTTTATATGAAGCTTCTAATATGTTGGGTGCAAGTAAAGTGAAACAGTTTCTTACGATTACTTTACCTAGTGTGAAATACGGATTAATTAGTGCGATGTTCGTTGTATTTACACTTAGTTTCACTGATTTTGGGGCACCTAAAATTGTTGGAGGACAATATAACGTACTTGCTACTGACGTATATAAGCAAGTAATTGGACAGCAAAATATGTCCATGGGCGCAACTGTCGGAATGATTTTATTGATCCCAGCTATTTTCGCATTTGCAGTTGATCGTATTACGCAAAGAAAACAGGCGAATCTCTTATCTTCAAAAGCAGTACCTTACAGAATAATAAATAATAAGAAAAGAGATGTTATTTCATTCGTATATTGTAGCGTAGTCACGTTTATGATCATTCTTTTATTTGTGGCAGTTGGTATTGCTGCAAGTGTGAAAGTATGGCCATATAATATGAGTTTTACACTTGAGCATTTTAATTTTTCAAGTTTGACAGGAGACGGAATTGAAGCATTTAAAAATAGTGTAATTGTCTCAGCTATTACGGCAGTTATCGGAGCGATTTTAACATTTGTGTTCGCTTATGCGATTGAAAAAATAGAACAGCTACAGTTTTTTAGAAAAGTAGGCTACTTTTTCTCTATTGTACCGTTAGCGATTCCTGGATTAGTACTTGGATTAGGATATGTCTTTTTCTTCAGTCAACCAACAATTCAAATTCTAGGACTTTCAGTAACAAATCCGTTTCATTCCTTATATGGCACAATTGCTGTTTTAGTATTAGTAAATATCATTCATTTTTACTCTGTAACGTTTGTTACCGCAACGACTGCTTTAAAGAAACTGGACCGAGAGTTTGAACTTGTTTCACAGTCGATGAGCGTACCGTTTTATAAAACTTTCTTTCGAGTAACAGTACCGATGTGTTTACCAGCTATTTTAGAAATGGTTATGTATTATTTCGTAAATTCAATGGTGACTGTATCGGCAGTAGTGTTCTTATATGCGGCTGATTTTAAACTAGCTGCTGTATCAATTGTAAATATGGATGATGCAGGAAATGTAGCACCAGCAGCTGCGATGAGTGTACTTATTGTTGTTACCAATATTGTAGTAAGAGTTTTATACGAATGGGGAACGAAAGCACTTCGTAACCGAACTTCACAATGGCAAAAAAGATAAGTAAGAAGGGTGATGGATAGAATGAAAATTGAAGCAGTTATTTTTGATTGGGCAGGTACGACAGTTGATTACGGATGTTTTGCACCATTAGAAGTATTCATGAAGATTTTTCATAAACGCGGTGTTGAAATTACAGTAGAAGAAGCACGTAAGCCAATGGGATTATTAAAAATAGATCATGTAAGGGCACTAACAGAAATGCCTCGTATTGCGAATGAGTGGAAGCGTGTCTTCGGACAATTACCAACAGAAGCAGACATTCATGAGATGTATGAAGAATTTGAAGAAATTCTCTTCGCTATTTTGCCAAGCTATGCCACGCCAATTGATGGGGTAAAAGAAGTGGTTGCTTCATTACGTGAAAGAGGTATTAAAGTTGGGTCAACAACTGGTTATACGAGAGAAATGATGGACATTGTTGCAAAAGAAGCAGAAATACAAGGGTATAAACCTGATTTTCTTGTGACGCCAAATGATGTTCCAGCAGGTCGTCCATATCCGTGGATGTGTTATAAAAATGCGATGGAACTCCGTGTATACCCAATGAATCATATGATAAAAGTTGGAGACACCGTGTCAGATATGAAAGAGGGCAGAAATGCTGGAATGTGGACAGTTGGTGTAATCCTCGGTAGTAGTGAGCTCGGTTTAACGGAAGAGGAAGTTAAGAATATGGATCCGTTAGAGCTTCGTGAAAAAATAGAAGTAGTTCGTAATCGTTTCATTGAAAATGGGGCTCATTTTACAATTGAAACGATGCAGGAGCTCGAAAACGTAATTGAACATATCGAGAAACAAGAACTTATTATTTCATAAAGGGGGGCACACGATCATGAATGAAAATCACTATTTATTATTAACACCAGGACCATTAACGACAACAAAAACTGTAAAAGAAGTTATGTTATACGATTGGTGTACGTGGGATGTTGAATATAACACGATGGTGCAAGATGTAAGAAATAGGCTTGTATCGTTAGCGACAAAGGAAGAAGAAAAGTACACAACAGTTTTAATGCAAGGAAGCGGTACGTTTGCGGTTGAAGCAGTAATTGGTTCTGTTATTCCTAGAAACGGAAAGCTGCTAGTTTGTACAAATGGTGCGTACGGTAAGCGGATTGTACAAATGGCAGAGATGTTACATATAGATGTGATGGTCAGTCAAACAGAAGAGTGGGAGCCTACTAATATTGCAGAAGTAGAAAAGTTATTGCAACAAGATAAAGAGATTACGCATATTGTAGTTGTTCATTGTGAAACAACTACAGGTATTATTAATCCAATTGTAGACGTATGTAAATTGGGAAAACAATATGGAAAAGTTACACTGGTTGACGCAATGAGTAGTTTCGGTGGTATTGAAATAGATATCGCTGAGTTGCAAATTGACTTTCTAATTAGTAGTGCGAATAAATGTATTCAAGGTGTTCCCGGATTCGGTTTTGTCATCGCAAATCGTGATGAACTATTGAAATGTAAAGGGCAAGCTCGTTCTTTATCATTAGATTTATATGATCAGTGGGAAACGATGGAAGAGCAAAATGGGAAATGGCGCTTTACTTCACCAACCCATATTGTACGCGCCTTCTATCAAGCATTGCTTGAATTAGAAGAAGAAGGCGGGGTAAGAGCCCGTTATAATAGATATTATAA
>NZ_JBFPJH010000402.1:0-2706 GCF_040838255.1 Bacillus sp. C30
ATTTAGTATGCATTTTCTTATTATATATGTTTTGATATGAACGTTAACTTATACATGATTTTAAAATTTAGATAGGTGGTAGAAATACATTGGCAACTACAAAACCATATAGAGTATTACTGTATTACATGTACACAACAATTGAAAATCCAGAAGAATTTGCTGAACAGCATTTAGAATTTTGTAAATCACTTGAGTTAAAAGGAAGAATTCTTGTAGCGACAGAAGGAATTAACGGAACTTGTTCTGGAACTGTTGAGCAAACAGAAAAATACGTGGAAGCGATGAACAATGACCCACGTTTTGCTGGAATCGTGTTTAAAATTGATGAGGCGGATGAACATGCATTCAAGAAAATGCACGTACGTCCTCGTTCAGAGTTAGTTACACTTCGTCTAGAAGACGACATTAACCCGAAAGAAATTACTGGGAAGTATTTAGAACCAAAAGATTTTTATGAGGCAATGAAACAAGAAGATACAGTTATCATTGATGCACGAAATGATTATGAATTTGATTTAGGACACTTCAAAGGTGCGATTAAACCAGATATTGAATCATTCCGTGAATTACCAGATTGGATTAGAGAAAATAAAGAAACACTTGAAGGTAAAAAGATTTTAACGTACTGTACAGGGGGAATTCGTTGTGAGAAATTCTCAGGTTGGTTAGTTCGTGAAGGTTATGAAGATGTAAGCCAGCTTCATGGCGGAATTGTAACGTACGGAAAAGATCCAGAAGTACAAGGTGAACTTTGGGATGGTCAATGTTACGTATTTGATGAGCGTATCGCTGTACCAGTAAACCAAAAAGAGCACGTTATCGTTGGTAAAGATCATTTTACAGGTGAACCTTGCGAGCGCTATGTAAACTGTGCAAACCCTGAATGTAACAAGAAAATTTTATGTTCTGAAGAAAGTGAAGCAAAACATTTACGTGCATGTTCTCATGAATGTCGTGTACACCCACGTAATCGTTATATCGTGCAACACGAATTAACAGAAGAGCAAGTAGCTGCTACATTAGAAAAAATCGAAGCAGGTAAGTAAGCATAATAGAAAACAGATGGTAGCATCGTGCTGCCATCTGTTTTTTAGTTACTTTGTGCTATCCTTCTCTTTCACAGCAGAAAGTACAGTTTGTTTTACCCATGCTTTTCTTCGTTTATGTTGTACACTCCATTGGTATAAACTTTGTATACCTAAAATAAGTGAAATGACTATGCCACTAATCGCTATTAATAGAGCAAAAAATTCAAAAGGCGATGATATTTTGTTTGAATCGGTGTTTCTTAAAAGATCAATCATAGTAAACCCTAACATTTGGCCTACAACAGAGTAGAGCGTTAAAATTAATAATAAGAGGCTATCTTTTTTTGAAGCAACATTTTCTTGATATTTAAATAAACTATCGAGATTTTGTTTCGCGTTCGTGTACAGTACTTCAATGTTAAAAAGTTTTCTTAGACGAAAGAAAATATCTTCACTTTGTGATTGGGATACTAATTCTAAAGAAAAATAATTAGCTGTAAACGAATTTATTGAATAAATTAATTTCTCTATCTCATTTGTATCTTGTTCAATATTTAGTTCAGCATAAGCGTTTGCCATCTTTAATAAAACAACTTTATGAAATAAATTTAATAATAAAGCGTAATAAAACTCCCCGTACATTTGACTAGCAAGTTTAGTGACTGCTTGTTCACCTTCATTTGTAATACATGTGAAAATATGTTCTTCCATAATAAAGTAACGGTTAGGAGCCCATCTTTGATAAGAATGTTTTGTTAAATAATCGTGAATATAAGGAACATTATTTGCACTAATATATGGCTTACCATCATCTGATAATCCGGAAAGACTGGAAGCTCGATATACATCGATTATATGAAGGTCTGACTCTTTGTTTATGGATAATAGAGTTTGTACATACATTCGCTGGTCTTCAAAGAAAGGGAATGTTTGAAAGTAAGAACTCCGCAATCTCTTGTTCTCAAAGAAGTCTGTTAAACCATGAAATAAATCACCGAATATAAGTTTTTCTACTTGTGAATATTTTTTTCCATCACATTCAATACAAATAGTCTCAGTCGTATCACTTTTAGTTTCAAGTACACGGAAGCGAGCCGCGAATTCAATCGCTTCTGATAATGTCATGTTAGGAGCGGTTTTTATTTCTGTCCGAATTGTTAAGAACCCAAGCTCATAAGGACAAAGTGTTACATCAATAGAATGTATCTTGAATGGAACGGAAATAAGGTTAGTTGTTAAATGTCCATTTAAATTAAGGTCTTTAGAATAGCGCTGTAATCCTTTTTGATGTTCTGAATGAGGAAAGAGAATTTTATTTGTAAAGGAAAGATAGTATGCTTCCATATTTTGATGTGAAACTTGAAATTTCCCGTAATATGTATTTTCATCTTCAAGATGATCGAGTCGAAAAGGCCGAAAATCATTTTTTTGTAAGAAAGGGAACATATTTTGTTCATATCCAGTTTTAAACGAAAACGGGAATATAAATTGAAATATAGCTGTTGTTACATCTTTTTCCTCGATTGTTTGTATTGCCTCCATTTACATTGTTTCCTTTCCGTATAAGCTATAGAAACAACATGCCCAATTTTTCTTGAAAATAACCTCTCTTGTTCATTAGATTAAGAATGAAAATTCAGCTTATTTAACAAGGGACATGTATAATGTTATGTAT
>NZ_JBFPJH010000403.1:0-2705 GCF_040838255.1 Bacillus sp. C30
AGTCCTTTGGTTTTTTACATTTTTTTATGTTGTTTAGAAATCTTCTTCCACTTATCACGCTCAGCTCTTGCGAGAATAGCATCTTGTTTTCTCATAAAATACGCCAATTCTCTTTGCAACTTTTTATAGCTTTGCAAACGATTTATCGTCATTAGCCCGTTATCAATTGCTTTATGCACTGCGCATCCTGGTTCATTCTCATGTTTACAATCTCGAAAGCGGCATGTTTTTGCAAATTCTTCAATATCAGAAAATGTTGTTTGGATTGCATCGCTTCCTTCCCAAAGTTGTAACTCCCTCATGCCAGGAGTATCAATGACTAAGCCCCCACTCGGTAGTTGGAACAGCTCACGATGAGTTGTCGTATGCCGCCCTTTACTATCTTCCTCACGTATATCTCCCGTTTTCGCTATCTCAATTCCTACGAGTGCATTTAACAAAGTAGATTTTCCAACCCCTGATGAGCCGACTAAAGCAATTGTTTTTCCTGAAGCAACAAATTGTTGTAATGAGTCAATACCTCTATGCTCTAAACTATCGACGACGAAGACCGGAACACCAATTGCAACAGCTTCCGTTTCTACAATTTTTTGTTCCACATCTTCACATAAACTACTTTTTGTTAAAACAATAACAGGCATTGCACCACTTTCATACGCTAATAGTAAATAACGCTCCAACCTTCTTACGTTAAAATCATGGTTAAGTGCATTCACTAAAAATAGATAATCTACATTTGTTGCGATAATTTGTTCTTCAGTTCTGTTACCAGCTTCTTGTCTTGAAAAAGAACTTCTTCTCGGAAAAATACGGTGAATAATTGCCTTTTTCTCATTTTCTATTTTCTTTATATACACCCAATCCCCAACTGCCGGATAATCTCCCTTCGTTAACGCTTCATGACGAAACTTCCCAGACAGTTCCGCTACATATTCACCATCATTACAAATAATCCGATATATATGCTTATGCTCAAGTAAAACACGCCCTACTTCATAGTTCTCTACAGCTTGTTCTTCAAAAAAAGAATCCCATCCGAAAGATTCTAAAATATTTTGATCCAAATTGATATCCTCCCTAGTTTGAACTTAGTGGAAGGATTGTGCGCTCACTTATAGAGTATCGCCCTTTCCATCCACCTTTGTATTTGGTTTATTATTCATATAAGTTAATTTCGCCATAATACATCACCCCGTTCTAATTTTAATTACTCTCATTATATGGAATATCCCATTAAAAAGCTACCTTATTTAACGTAATTTTCAAATAACTTATTTTTTAGCATTTTAATTTGTCCGCGATGACTAATTTCATCTTCTAGCACATGAAACCAAAGGTAGTGCTGATTATACGCTACGCCATTAGGCCACTTTCTTTCTGACATTAGCCATTCGTCATCCTGTTCACTCAAACACTTTAGTGTTTCTTCTCTCACTTTTTGCAAAAGTTGTACATAATACGGTATGTCATAGCCACGAATAGATTTCCCTGCTTCCCCTAAATACAGTGCATCTTCCCATATTTCTAATTCTTCTTTTGTAAAGTCACGCTTTTGAAATGAAATAAGCTGATGTGCTTTTTCAATAGCTGCTATATGTTTTAATAAGGCGCCAATTGAATTCCCACCACTTGGCATAATTAAATCTAATTGCTCAACTGATAGATCGTTTATTTCCTGTAATGTTACAGCCCTCGTATGTTCCAGCATGCTTACTAATTCCCCTATATTTTTTGTATAACCATCTACACTTCTTATTCGATAATCTATATTCATATCACGCACCCCTTTCTACATTCATATTAAGGAATAACCGCTTCATATAATAGACTGAAATATATCAGATTTTTCTGTTATAATTAAATTGAATACGGAATAAACCTAAATAAACTTTCTCAATATGCTTATATGAAATATTAAAAGGAATCAATATAAAATTATCGAATCTTATTCACTAAAAGGAGTGGATTCGATGGAAATGTATCAATGGCTAACCGCAGTTCTCGTTGGTGGCATTACTGGCTTCGTTTCCCATCTAATCAATAACCAAGGCAAGTTATTGCTTCCACGCCGTTTAAAAACTTTTTTTCATTTTGGATTTTTAACTGATATTTTTACAGGTAGCCTCGCCGCACTTCTTGGACTCGTTTTATTCGATGTCACCTTAATAAAAGAAATTATAAAAGTCTCCATTGTGACCGCTATTTCCGGTCAAACGTTTTTACTTCACCAAGCTCTTGGTGGTGAACAGGCTAAAAATACGCAAATTGGGAAAGCTGATGAGAAAATCCAAGAAATTGACAAACTATTACGACGTTAGTCTATACTTTCTCTAAAAATTATTGTTATAATAAAAAATAAATATTTTCTATTGCGTCGTTTGTCAGAAGAAAGGGTGTTTCGTATGACAAAAAAGAAAATAGAAGATTTCTTAACAAACACCGAAAAAGAGGAACTGCTAGAAAACTATAAATGTTTACGAGAAGCCCGCACAAAAAGCGAAGCTAACTATTTTGGTGAGGCAGTAGACCATCTATTAAATAAAGTAAAAAAACGAATTATTGAAGAAGCAGGAATACATGATGAAAATGCGGCAACAGTTCAATCTAAACGAAAAGCACTGTTTTAGCTAAAACAGTGCTTTTTATTACGGCATTTTTCACATTACTTTCACATCTATTTCACAAATATAAGTATTCCTATATGT
>NZ_JBFPJH010000404.1:0-2703 GCF_040838255.1 Bacillus sp. C30
AAACCCCACTGATTAAAGTTTCACTTTATATTTTAAATAGTAATAAAAAAAGAACAGCAATTACTGCTGTTCTTTTCCATTGATGATTTGTTGTAAATCAAAAGGAGTTATCGCTTGGATAAATTCCTTTGAGATAAGTGTTTGAACGAGAGTGCTTTCAGAAATTGTAGCACCTGTTTTCTTTTCATAAGATTTCTTTAATAAATCAAGTTTTTCAGCCGTTTCTTTCGGTAATTCAATTGTTAATGTGTTCATAATTTCTCCCCCTTACTATTAGAGTACCACTACAGTATAGGAGAGACAAGAAAAGAGAACATGAAACATAAAAAAGGTTATCAAATTTACAAATGGTAACCTTTTTATGTATAAGAGTTATTAAGCAATACCGATATACTTTAAAGTTTTGGATGGAGTACTGTGATCAAAGAAGTGTTGTAAAAATGCAATATCAACACCTGATTTGTATGCACAATAGCCCCAAGTTTTTCGAAGTGTATGTGAGCTAATCCCTTCTAATCCAACTTCTTTTGCAGCTTTGTTTAAAATGTACCATGCATGTTGTCTCGTAATAGACTTTGTTCCTTTTTGAGACTTTAATAATGGTTCATTACGTTTCCAAGTTTTACGTTCTTTCATGTAGTCTTCGATTGCGTGCTGTAAGTCTTCATTTACAGCAAACCATTTATGTTTCTTTACTTTTTCATTGTAAAATAAAATGGAATGGCGAACATTTTCGTCTTCATCGATTACATCACTAACTTTTAATTGTAAGATTTCACTTACTTTTAAGCCAGAATTTACAGCTAATACGAATAATAAGCCATCACGTTTCGAAGATTGTAAAAGTATATTTTTGATAGTTTCTAATTGTTTTTCATTTTGAATAGGTTGTCCTGCTTGTTTCATTTCACGCACTCTCCTCTTTTATATGTGTAAAGGAAAGGATTAACTTGTTTCTTACTATAAAGGGAGAGTGTGAATTTCATGTGAACTCCTAGTGAAATTAAGACAAATTATTTGACTTCTTTTACTTTTTGTAAATTAAAATAAAATACAACGCTATTAGTGGTATTATACACGCCGTATTCAGCGTGATGGAGATCTAAAATGTTTTTCACAATGGATAACCCAAGGCCAGTACCTCCAGTATGACGGCTACGAGAAGCGTCTAAACGGTAGAAGCGATCCCAAATTTTTTCAAGGCTTTCTTCTGGAATAGGGTTACCTGTGTTTTCAATTTTGATTTTCACTGTATCTTCCGTTTCTAGAACAGAGACGTGTATTTTTTCACCATCTGGAGTATATCGAATTGCATTGCTAAGTAAGTTTACAACGACTTGCTCAATACGGCTACGATTTGCTTTAACAAATAGAGAAGAGTCAGCATGGATGTCCACTTGTAAATGTTTTTCCTCCATGCTAAATAATAATTTTGTATAGACTTGTTGAATTAATTCACCGATTGAGAATGTCGACATTTCTAGTTTGTACGTACCTGATTCTAGTTTTGCTAATTCTAACATTTCAACAATGAGCCTGTTCATATTATCTGTCTCTTCCAAAATAACATTTGTATAATATGTCGTATCTTTACTTACGCCATCTTGAATACCTTCAGCGAAGCTACGAATAACACTAAGTGGTGTTTTTAATTCATGAGATACACCAGAAATGAATTCTTTTCTCGTTTTTTCCAATTGACGTTCGCGTTCAATATCTTGTTGTAATTTTGTATTGGCAACATTTAATCGGTCGATTCGATCTTTTAAATTTACAGAGAGTGTATTAATACCACTTGATAACCCGCCAATTTCATCGTCTGCCGTAACAGGTAACTTCTCGCTAAAATCAAAGTTGGCCATTTTTTTTGTAACACGATTTATCTTAATTAATGGTTTAACAATGATTTTTGAGTAGTAGAAGGATAACAAAATAATAACGAGAAACACGATAATTAAGGCATAGACATAATAATCTTTTAAAACGAGCATCGCTTCATTAACAGGTTGTAAAGATGCTATCACAAAAGCGTAATCCTTAATTTTTCCGTTTTCCATAATAGGCTTTACAAAGACACTGTTTTTTATATTTTCCCCACTATCTAAAATATAAGTGTTTAATTGATTTGAATTAGCAGTACCTTGTCTAATAGTGCTTGCAAAATATTCAACAGCTTGTAATGTTTCAAAATCATTTGCAAGGCGAACCTCAGATTTGGAAGGGATATGTAATTTAGATATCACACCGGTAAAACTGATCTGAGACGTAGTTTTATATCGATTTGTGAGTCTATTTTTAGAGGGGTTACCACTAATTGATTGAAAATCCGAATTGCCATTTTCATTTCGCCATCGATTATAATTAGTCGTCAGTTCTAGTGGCGTTATTATATTATCTTGTAAAAATCCCTCTACGTGAATCATGCCCTCTTTTTTTAAGCCTAAATTTTCGAATTTATTATATTCTTCGGGTGTTAAAAGATTATTAAGTGGGATGGAATAGGTTTTATTGTTATTAGGGTTAATTACCTCAATGTAGTAATTGTTTTCACTTTTAATAATGCCGTTAGAATCTAAAAATTGCATTTCAGCATTCGTTTTATCGTGAAATTCTTGTTTTAGCTTTCTGATTTCCTCAATACTTTTGTCGCTTTTTTTATAATTATCTACGAATTTTTCAAAAGCCGTTTGAACGGTTTTTATT
>NZ_JBFPJH010000405.1:0-2701 GCF_040838255.1 Bacillus sp. C30
CTTCTATAGACAATCTTTCTTACTAATTGGAAAGAATCCTTTTTTTCTTTTTTATTGTCGGATTTTTTTATCTAATACTTTTCTAAAAACTACTTTATCAACTCTATATTTTAGGAGATCTTCTATTTTTAGATTGCTGTTCATACGCATATCCAATATTAAAAAGTTCTTTTTCACCAAACTGTTTCCCAACAAACACTACGCCTACCGGCTGACCATCAGAATCATACCCTGCCGGCACTGCTAATTCTGGATAACCAGCCACAGCTGATAGAAGAACTTCATCGTTATTAATCATCACAAGAGCATCCAAACCTTTTTCTACTAAATACCTATCTAGCTCTTTTCTTGCATTTTCTTGACTCGTTTGAACTACTTTTTCAAACTCACCTTTCGTTATAGCAGATTTTTCAGAGCCCTCAATTAATGTTTGTCCATATTTCATTCGTCTTTTACTATCTTTTTTATTAAACGCTATAATCTCTTCTAACGATTTTACAGGCACATTTTTTTGCTTCGAAAGATAGTCGTTAACATTATGCTTGAACTCATATTCTAATGTTTGCAGATTATCTACACCCTCGCTGTTTAACTGAATATCATCAGTCAATATCGCACCTGCATCTTGAATGTCTTTTCTAATCTTTTCTGCTACTGCTTTTCTATTTTCATCTTGTTGATCTACAGAAAAAAGAATCCCTATCTTTTTCCCTTTTAATCCATCTATCGATAAATCATTCGTATAATTTATTCTATCTCTATCTTTCATTTTTTCTGTCATAGCATCTTTTTCATCATAACTTACCATTGTATTAAATAACGTTGCCGCGTCTTTTACCGTTCTTGCCATAGGCCCTGCAGTATCAAGCGTTTCAGCTAACGGAATAATTCCAGTTCTACTAATCATACCTAAAGATGGACGTAATCCAACTACTGATTGCTGGGCTGCTGGTGCTACAATTGATCCAGTCGTTTCTGTGCCAATCGCAAGCGGTGCAAAATCTGCTGCAACTACTGTAGCAGATCCAGAACTTGATCCCGATGTATCAAACGTAATCGGACCGTATGGATTTAAATTTTGTCCTTTCTTCCCACTATATCCACTTGGCATTGTAAAAGATAAATAATTTGCCCATTCAGACATATTCGCTTTTCCTAAAACAAAAGCACCTTCTTCTTTCAACTTCTTCACGATCGTCGCATCTTCATCTGCAATCCAATCTTTTAATACATAAGTTCCTGCGCTTGTCGGCATCACTTTTTCCGTTTGTATATTATCTTTTACAATGACAGGAATGCCATATAAGTTCGATTTCTTCTTTAACGCTCTCTCTTTATCTAACTTTCGTGCTACTTCCATCGCATTAGGATTAATCTCTGTAACAGCATTTAATGATATTCCACTTTGATCATGTTCTTGTATTCTAAAAAGATAAATACTCGTTAATTCTTCATATGATAATTTCCCATCATCAACCATTTTTTGAAGCTCATCCACAGTCGCATTTACAACTTCTTTTTCTTTTATCTTTATATTATCTATGTCGATCCCTTTAAGCTGATTATGTATCGGTTTTAACACTCTGTCTTTATCATATACAATACGCTCAGGTTCCTTTGGAAAATAATTTTTATACACGTAATATCCTCCGGCACACGCCAATAGAACAATACCTCCGGCGATAGACAACGTTATCTTTACCCATTTTTTCATGTTGCTTCCTCCACTCTAAAAGTTGCTCATTTATATAAAAAAGAGAGTTACCTTTTACTTAACTCTCTCCAATCAAAATGCTAAATGAAAAAATGAAAGATTTCAATCTAATTACTTTTTTTTTGCATTTGCTTTGCTAACAATTCCTTCACCTGATTATATGTTAATCCTGAATTTTTATTTAAACGTTTCACTTCATCAACATCAGTACCTACCACTGTATATTTTTTCTCATCATTCATTTTTCTACTTCCTTTCTCACCGGATTATTTCTTATATTTCTTCCCTAAACTCTTATAAATTAACACAAATACAAATAAGGAAACTACACTAAATTCAATAACTAAAAGGAGTTCTGTTGCGTAAGAGGAATAGATAGAAAAATGTCGAATTTATTATACTTGTTGAATTTGAGGACTTGGAGGATACATTTTGAAAAAATATGAGTTTAAAAATAACATTCCAACATTGGAAGAGTACAAATATTTGTGCGAGTCTGTGGGATGGACTAATTATATGAATTTTGAAGTGGTGGAAACATCACTGAAGAATTCTGTTCACTGCATCACAGTCAAGGATAATGAACAAATTGTGGGTATGGGGAGAATTGTTGGTGATGGGGCTATCTATTTCTATATTCAAGATATAGTAGTCCATCCAGATTATCAGAAAAATGGAATCGGGAAAGAAATCATGCATATTTTGGTTGAATACTTAAATCAGAATGCCCCTGATAAGGCATTTGTCGGTTTGTTTGCATCACAAGGTAAAGAATCGTTCTATGAAAAATATGATTTTAAAGATTACTCACCAAACATGACGGGGATGTTTACTGTAATTTCAAAAAAATAAACATAATAGATTTTTAATTATACGTCATCAATATTAAAGAAATTGTTCTCACAGTAATGCTTATCTTAAATAAGATCTTCCACGATTGGGTGTGAATATTAAATAAGAAAGGACAGTAGATAGTATATATACTAT
>NZ_JBFPJH010000406.1:0-2691 GCF_040838255.1 Bacillus sp. C30
CCAAGATAATGTTTCTCTCGAATTGTTTTCCTTTAAAATATCCCATATGTTATGCCCCTCATCTCATTTTTTCTACAGTTTAGCTCAGCTCCAAAAACTTTGCAACAGAACCTTATGAAGGGTTGAAACCCAACAATGCATACGTTCGTGATACGTCTGGTGTGAAAATGATTAATGCTACACAAGGTAATTTCGAATATACTTTCAGACCTGAAACATTCGGAGTCGCTGGCGTAGGTAAAAGATCATACTTTTCAATCGAACAAGGCGGAACGGTACGGGCTTCAACGCAAGATTTCGGGCTAGTGACTTTAGCTGATGCGATGACAGGTAACGTAATGAGTGGCCCTTACATTTCCGAATTAGAAGAATTGATTAATCTAGCATAATGGTTAGTAGATGATATTAACAGTCGATGGACTTCAATTAACGATCAACTTTACGAATTGCAAAATAAATTGAATAATATGGATGTTGTAAAACGTAGCGGCGACAATATGACGGGTCATCTCGAATTCGAAACCGCTTCGGGGGAAAAAGTAGTTAGGGGTAAAGATGGGACGGTAAGTCTTGCAGGGTTTTCATTCTCTAAAGAATATCTGACTTTCTATGATTGGAAAAATAATCAATTAATCATGAACTACAACATGAATACGAAAGAGTTGAATGTCTCAAGTAACACTAACCTCATGAAGAAGACAGATTACACAGCTAAAGACGGTCGAGCAAATTTAACCTTAACGGCTAATGCTACAGCAATAGACCAAGTGAGCTTCCCAAATTTGGCAACTCGTAGAGCGAATACCGTAACTTTAAATATGGCAGTAACTCGCAATGTAGATTCTACGGATAGTCTTGTAGCTGTTTTACCTTTAGATACGAGACCAGTAGAGAGTTACTATAAAAACGTTATAGCTGATGATAATACACCTGTTTACATGAGAATTAATACAAACGGCGAGCTTCACTTATATACAGCTGGAAAAAGTGTTCGTATATCAGAAACGTACGTAGCAGACTAAGGAGGATAAAACATGGCTAAATATTACGGTTATTGTTACAACAAGGAAGGGGAATTCACTAAAATGATTCCTCTTGAGTTTAAAACTAATGAAGAAACTGGAGAGGAAACCCCCATTTTACCTCTTCAGTGCACTTTAGAAATTTGTCCTGACGGTATTTATTATCCTAAATTTGTGGACGGTAAATGGGTTAAAACAGTTGAGCCAAAGCCTGTAGAACCACAACCAGAAGAACCTTCAGAGTTAGAAAAGATTAAAAAGCAACAGGACTTAATGCAGCAAGCTCTGGATGAAATGATTATACAAAATCCAACTCCAGATGAATTAGCAGAGTTAAAGAAACGTTTGGCACTTATGCAAAATGCGATTGATGACCTCATTATTTCAACTACCCCAGCAACACTGGAAGGAGGGAGTAAGTAATGGCTGAATACATGGCACAACGAGTAATCGATCAAGCTTTTACTTATACGTTTATCATTGTAAAAATGAAGGCGTACAAAGAAAGAATCGATAAATACTTAACTGACAATGGAAGAGCAGATTTAATTGTAGATAGCACAGTAGTGGCCTATTTAGTATAAAATACGGCTTGTATAACAAAAGGGGGACATGACTGTCTCTCTTTTTATTTTGAAAGGAGATGAACCAATGCAAGAAATTCAAGATTTAAAGCAAGAGATCCACCAAATTAAATCAGATCAGAAAGATATGCAACGTGATATTCGCAATTTAGAAACACGGACCACGGTCAACGAAAAGGACATTGTAAATATAAATAAGCTTCTTGATAAAATCAGCGCCAATACAACATGGATCCTTCGAATCATCATTGGAGCAATTGTAGCTGGATTATTAGGATTACTAATAAAAGGTGGCATGTAGCATGTCAAAAGAAAATATTAAAAGGCGTTTGCGTAACTGGAAAACTCATGTTGCGCTTTTTTCATGCCTTGGATTAGTTTTATCGGCATTTGGAATTACAGGGTTTGAGGGGAAGTTAGACACGATTCAAAAGGCAGTTTATTTATTTGGTATTGCACTAGGTATTTGGACTGATCATGAAGAAAAAGGGGAAGATGAAAAATGAAAAAATCTATTAAATTCTTAGTTTCTATTTCTACGGTTGCTATTATTATATTAACATCTGCAGCAAGTGCTTTTGCTGATAGAACACTTATTATTCCAGGTTTACCACAAGACCCTTATCGTTATGGGGTTGGTGCATATGAGGGTGTTGTAGCTCATTATACAGCCACTCCAGAAGCTCCAGCTATTAACATTCAAAAATATGAGTCTCGTACATGGAGAAATGCATTTGTTCACTATGCAGTCGATTGGGACGAAACAATCCAAATTGCTGATACAAAGTACATTGCTTATGGTGGTGGACCTGCAGCGAATAAACGATTTGTGCATGTAGAATTATGCGAAACAGCGGACTATACAAAATTTAAACGCAGCTATGATAAATATGTTAAGTTACTAGCTAAAATCTTGCGTGACCGTGGGTTATCTGTAGAAAAAGGATTGTGGACACATAGCGATGTAACTCATCACCTTGGCGGTACAGATCATGAAGATCCAATTGATTACTTACAATCTCATGGCGTTTCAGAAGCTCAATTTAGAGCAGATGTACAACGCGCATACAATAATTCTAGTGTGG
>NZ_JBFPJH010000407.1:0-2684 GCF_040838255.1 Bacillus sp. C30
GAAATACACATTGCACCTATATTATAGTTAGTACTAGATTCATCTTTTTTAGATGCTAGTTGTACGGAGGAAATATTATGAGTCGTAAAAAACATTCATCTACTCAAAAAAAGCGTCACCCAAACGTATCGGAGCGCTTGCGAAACCATATACAAAATCGTTCTTTAGCAGAAATGTATGCATCTCTTTTTGAACATAACCCTGATAGTATTATTTCATTGAATTTAGAAGGAGTTATTTTACATATTAACCCCTCTGCGGAAAGAATATTAGGTTATACTTCTAACGAATTAGAGCGAAAAACAATCACTTCTATTTTAGAAGCACATATTTCTGATCAAGTGCTACAATACATAAAAAATGCTGCAGCTGACAATCAAAAAGAGTATATCGTCTCTATTTATCATAAAGACGGATATTTACTAGATGTCGTAACAAAATTAGTTCCTATTTTTGTTAAAAACCGTTTAACAGGTGTATACGCCATTATGAAACCCCTTGAAAAATCAGAAAGAATTGAGAAAGTATTACAAGAGAGTGAGAAACGATTACGCACATTAATGAATTCAATGCCTGCATTTGTTATTTTTAAGGACCATGAAGGACGCTGGCTTGAAGCGAATGACTATGCGCTTTCTTGTTTCAATTTCCATAACGTTCCTTATCATGGAAAAAGAGATAATGAACTCATTCAATATAACGAAGCATACCGCGAATCTTTTTTGCATTGTGAAGAAGTCGATGAACTAACATGGCAAAAAGGACAAATTCTTCACGGAGAGGAATTTATTATACATAGAAATGATTTCGACCTAGTTTTAAGCATTTCAAAAGTCCCACTCTTCCATCCTGATGGCTCACGCAAAGGTCTTATAGTGATGGGAAGAGACGTTACCGAACTAAAAGAAACTGAAAAGTTATTACGGAAATCCGAAAAACTTGCAGTAGTAGGACAACTGACAGCTGGAATTGCCCATGAAATTAGAAACCCGCTCACTTCATTAAAAGGATTTTTAACGTTATTACATCCAGAAATAAATGAGGAAAATAAATGGTATGTGGACGTTATGTTGAGTGAAATTTCACAAATGGAATCTATAACAAGCCAATTTATGGCGATGTCTAAACCACAAGTGTTATCCATTCATACATGCAACGTACAAACATTAATTGAAGAAGTTGTAACTTTTATTTTACCAACAGCAATTATGCATAGCGTTCATATCATCATGGATCATTTCGATTATATTTCTGACATTCAATGTGACAGTAATCAATTAAAACAAGTTTTGATTAACATATTAAAAAATGCAATCGAGGCGATGCCTGATGGTGGTAACATATTCATTCAAACAGCTTCGTTAGAAAATGATTTTGTTTCAATACGCATTATGGATGAAGGTTGTGGGATTCCTGAAGAGCGCATGGCTCGTCTTGGCGAACCTTTTTATAGCTTGAAAGAAAAAGGAACTGGCCTTGGCTTAATGATGTGCTATAAAATCATTCAAGAGCATCACGGAAAATTATTCATTTCCAGTGAATTAAACATAGGAACAACTGTCGATATCCAATTACCGATTGCTACAGCTCAGCCTGTAACAAACTCATAACTATGCTACATTAATATAGTAAAAGACATCTGTTATAAGTAGTCGGGTTATTGTGGAAAACATCTACACTAATACGTTAAAAAGCTCAAAGTCCCTATATGACTCTGAGCTTTATTTTTGTATACGATTTATTTTATTAAACCCACTCTTTTCCATGTTTACGAATAAACTGAATATCATTTTCATAATGTTCAAGATGCCCTTCATCTATCATCTTTTGGAAGTTCATATCGCCTTCTAGTGCTTTTCTTTTCATGTATTTACATAATCCTTCTAATCGTAGAAGTACCATCTCCAAATAATCCTCGGCGATGCCATCACTTTTATAGGACTCAAAAAACAATTTAACTCTTTGCTTTATGCGGTCTGCATGCTGTAATGAATTATAATAAACCGCCGCACCTGTTTCCTTATAATAAACTCTACTTAATGGGACACAAGTGTAAAGAGTATAGGCTATGTCCCAAAGTCTTGGTCCAGGACCAGCAACATCAAAATCAATAATACCTACTGGTTTTTCGTTATTAAAAATAATGTTGTATATTGCAAAATCATTGTGGCATACAACCTCTATTTTATTTGGAGTATTATCCATCGGTTTCCAATCATCTGATAACGGGAAATCACTCACAGCATCATGATAAAGACGGAGCATCTTCGCTATTTCTTTTAAAACATCATTAGACCACATGTACTCTTTTAAAGGGTAATTACCAGCTTCTCCTTCAATAAATGATAATATCTCTCTATCTTTATCATCAATACCTAAAAACTTTGGTGCATAACTAAAACCTTTGTTTTCCAAATGGTTTAATAGCTTATGAATTCGGGTACTGCCTTTCTTTAATTCTCGTCGAACAGTATCTTCCGAACGATATACGTTTGAGACATTCCCTCCCGTTAGCATTTCTTCATTTTCGTAGTTTGACATCTAATAGTCCCCCTCCATTATTCTACATTTTCTTTATATTTTAACATAACTTTCCTATTCTCTTTTAACCCCTTAAATTACAACAAAAAAAATCGAGTATAAAATCTTTATGATTTTACACTCGATTTAGTCTACTATTTATG
>NZ_JBFPJH010000408.1:0-2684 GCF_040838255.1 Bacillus sp. C30
GATATGTAATAGCTCCAATTCTAAATAAGCCTAAATCTCGAAATCCATAAGTAATAATTTCTCGAGCAGCTTCAGAAGCATAACCATTCCCCCAATAACGAGGATGCAAATCATATCCAATCTCTGAGCGTTTACTCCAAAGTTGTAAATTATTTAATCCAATTGTTCCTACTAAATTATTTGTGTCTTTTAATACAATCCCCCAACGCATTGCCTTTTTCTCAAAGTAATTTTTTGAAAAAGATTCAATCATACGTGAAGCTTGTCCAAACTCAGTAAAAGAATTCATACCGTAATAACACGTTACCTCATCTAATGAGAATATTTCATATATTTTTTGACAATAAGATTGTCCTATTTCAACTAAGCGCAAGCGTTCTGTTTCTAACATAGGAAATACCATAGGATCACTCCTTTCTCTCTACTCATTTATTATAGCAGAAAAAGTATTTATAATTAGGAAAGTCCTTAATGTCCCACAAATCAAATATTTCTAGCGATGTTTATCCTATTAATAATATATAACTTCGTTGTATTTATTAATTCCCCTCTAAAAACCACCCCTAATTTACACCCTCTCATGTTAAAATATAGAAAAACAGTAAATATTTCTTACGGAGGTGCTTAAACTTTATGTATATTTTCATTGGCTTATCCCTCTTGCTCATTTTACTCATTTTTTTATTCGCAAAAAAATTCACACCAAACTCATTTATGATGACAAGTTTTAAAGGAAATAGCTTTAAGACATTTTCAGTTGGTATATTAATCGCTGCCACACTCTCTCTTTCATACGGAATGTATCACGCAGCAACATATCAACCTAGATATTTAGATATTAAATTGCAAAATCAAAATTTCACTGTTTTTGGTAATGTTGGTGAGTTTGGTTATTTCTCAGAAGAATTACTAAAAAAAGATGCAGAAGTTGAACTGTATTTTGTCTCTTGGGAAACAATACAATTAAATAATCCAGAAATAATAGTAGACTACCCTTCAGGCAAACAGGAAACATGGAAGCCTAATATAACATTAATTCCTACAAATAAATTAAAAGAAAAACATAGTATTAAAGAACTTTATCGGCTCTCACCGTATTCCTTTGAAGAATCTGGAAAAATAACATTAACTATTAAAGAGAATAAAGCCAATCACAAAAAGATTGTAATTAATGTTAAATAATTACAAATAAAATGTCCCTCCATTATGTTGGAGGGACATTTTATTTACATATGTATTCAATATTATTATTTTGACTGTTCATTCAATGTCGTAATTATTTCATTGGCAGTATTCTTTCCGTTTCCAATACAAGCACCAATTCCTACACCGTAATATGAAGCACCAGCTAAGTATACATTAGGATAAAGCACGGCCAATTTTTCTTGTAATGATTGAACAGCTTGATTATGTTCTAAATGATATTTCGGCATTAAATCTTTCCAATTTGTAACTTCAATTACTTCCGGTTCACCTTTAATTCCGAGGCTCTTTTCAATATCATATAAAGCAACTCGTACTAATTCTTCTTCACTATAACTTTTGATCGTTTCATATACTGGATTAGTGCTCTTATAAAACATTCTTACTAATAGCTTTTGTTTACCAGATGTATGTTTCCACTTCCTGCTTGTCCATGTGCAAGCATCACAATGTAAATCACTGTTTTCCGTTACGATAAAACCTGTGCCGTCAGCCGGTAGTTGTTCATCTAGTATGTCAAAACCTAAGTAAATACTTATAAGCGATGAATTTTTAAATTTATTAAAATGCTCATTTAACTCATTAGACTGTAATAACGTTTGTGCGATATCATGTGGAGCTGCTAAAACGACATAATCAGCTTGTATTGTCTCATGATTTGCAAAAGAAACCTCATACCGATCCCCTTTTTTACTTATCACTGTTGTTACAGCACCTTTATTAATGACAGTCTCCGTCAGCACTTCTTCTAAGCGATTAATAATCGTAGATAGTCCACTTTTAAATGATACAAACTTTTTATTTCCTGCTGACTGAAATTGTTTTTTATTCTCTTCAAAACCTTTAATAATACTTCCATATTTATTTTTATACTCAAGTAAATATGGTAACGTAGATGCCATTGTAAGCTCATTCAATTTACCAGAATATACACCTGAAAGCACAGGTGCAACTTGTCTTTCCACTAATTCTTTCCCTAAAAAGCTTTCTAAAAATACAGCAAGTGATGTATCCTTTGTAAACTCCTTATTTTTCGTAATAAAATCTTTTAAAGCAACGATTTTCCCTTTTTTTGAGACTAGCGTACTGCTAAATAATGATTCAACACTCATAGGAATCCCAAATATAGTGTCAGCAGGAATTGGATGTAATATGTTATCAGAGTATATGTAAGAAATACCTGTTTCGTTATATACCATTTCATTTTCTAAATTTAAATCTTTTACAAGCGGCAAAACATGTTCATTACGAGCTACAATAGAATCTGCTCCAGATTCCATAATAAAATCATTTTCTTCCACACTGTGGATTTTACCACCTAAATACTCTTCTTTCTCAATAAGGATTAAATTTAAATCTATATTATAATCCTTCTTTAATTTTTCTAAATAAAACATAGTAGAAAGTCCAGTAATACCTCCACCGATGACAACGACTGTTTTCATATTTGCTGCGCCCCTAACCGGTACAATTAATAATTC
>NZ_JBFPJH010000409.1:0-2674 GCF_040838255.1 Bacillus sp. C30
AATAAGGGGTGTGTAAAGATATGGAACTGTTATGGTTTATTCCAGCTTATGGAGATGGTCGATATTTAGGAACGACAAAAAGAGGAAGAGCAGCTGAATATGGTTATTATAAACAAGTTGCACAGGCAGCTGATTATTTAGGATATACTGGTGTGTTACTTCCAACTGGTCAAGGTTGTGAAGATCCATGGGTATTAGCATCGGCACTTGCAGCCGAGACAGAGAAATTAAAATTTTTAGTAGCAGTTAGACCAGGACTAATGTCACCGACAGTTGCAGCGAGGATGGCATCTACATTTGATAGAATCTCAGATGGGAGACTACTTATTAATGTAGTAGCTGGAGGAGATCCTGTTGAATTGCAAGGAGATGGATTATATCTTGAACACGATGAAAGATATGAAGTAGCGGATGAATTTTTAAAAGTTTGGAAATCGACCTTGCAAGGTGAAAGTATTTCTTTAGAAGGAAAACATATTAAAGTTACGGATAGTAAAGTTGTATTTCCTCCGGTTCAAACACCGTATCCACCAATTTATTTTGGCGGATCTTCCGCTGCAGGTAAAGAAGTTGCAGCGGAACATAGTGATGTATATTTAACGTGGGGAGAGCCGCCAAAGCAAGTGAAAGAGAAAATAGAAGAAGTAAGAAGACTTGCAGAAGAGAAGGGGCGTACGGTACGATTCGGAATCAGATTACATGTAATTGTAAGAGAAACAGAGGAAGAAGCATGGGAAGAGGCTGAGAAGTTAATTCAATATGTAGATAATGAAACAATTGAGCTCGCTCAAAAAACATTTGCAAGATATGATTCAGTCGGTCAAAAACGGATGACACATTTAAATAAAGGAACACGGGATTCGTTAGAGATAAGTCCTAACTTATGGTTTGGTATCGGACTTGTAAGAGGTGGTGCAGGTACTGCACTTGTAGGAGATCCACATACAGTAGCGAAAAGGATAAAAGAATATGAAGCGTTAGGAATCGAGACGTTTGTTTTATCGGGATATCCGCATTTAGAAGAAGCGTATGAAGTAGCAGAATTATTATTCCCACTATTGAAAGACGAAAAGAAACAAGAAAATAAAATTGTTGGTGAAATGATTGCTGATGCATATGCACTAAAAAAATAATGAAAAATAAAAAAACTCGCAGCTTACTAGCTTGCGGGTTTTCATCGTAAACTATTAGAAAATATGGTAAAATTAAATAGTAACTTAAGGTGTGGTTGGTTGTTCAATTATCACTTCTCCAAAGTAGGAGGGGGGTGATAATTCGTGAGTGAAATTGCGTTGCTGCTGCAAGGTGGACTGTTTCTCGTTGCATTGTTAACGTTTATTGTCGTCTTAATTGACAAGCTCAAAAAATAACAACCCACCTATGCCTATAGAAAGTGGGTTGTTGTGTTTGTACGAAA
This sequence comes from Bacillus sp. C30, assembly GCF_040838255.1. NCBI lineage: Bacteria > Bacillati > Bacillota > Bacilli > Caryophanales > Bacillaceae > Bacillus > Bacillus sp. C30. Next base: position 1,418 of record NZ_JBFPJH010000409.1, read on the forward strand.
CAAATAGGATAAATGAACAATCCAATCTGCTAAGTTACGTGGACTAGTGTGTAGCCGCACACTAGTCTTTTTTATTTATATACAGTTTTTAATTGTTTTATGTGATTGTATTGTTCTTTTCATACTCATTATAACACAGTGTCTTTTCATGAAGAAAGGAGACCGTATGTTCTGGTGTCAATTAAATAGAACGTGTAGTTTCTTTAAATAGCCCATCCATATACTGTTTTAAACTTTCCACAAAAAATCCTTTTTTGTCTACATTATTTACGCCGACAATTGGTGATGGAAGATTGTATCTTTTTTCTGATAAATGAACAACAACATCAAAAATATCAAATAGGCGAATGAAGCAGAATAGCCCGTCTTTATCACTAAGTAAAATAAAGTAATGGTTTTCGCTCGTTGTATTTAATGTATTCCATAAAGAGCTTTTGCTTAAGTCACGAACGATACTCTTTTCCTTTAATTCCATGAAATCGGCATTTAATAGAATGGTAGAAATATCAATCGCATCTGGATCGTCAAAGTAGCCATCAATTGTTTGTACAGCAAAAGTATAAGCCATTTTTAATACACTCATTTTATATTTACGGTTATCTAAAAGCAATTCACGTTGAATAGAACTAGCTACTTTTGTTACGCGCTCTTCTTTCCAAATTTCATTATGTAATGAAATATCGTGCTTTTTACATAGTTTCATAATTAATGCATTGGAATAAAGTATCTCATCACTTACTTCGACTACATCTGTCTCAGCGGCTGCTAGCTCCTCACCATGTTCATTCGTATAGAGAGGGGAATCGATTTGTTTTTTCATTTGCTCAATCTTATATTGACTTAATTTATGTCTAATTAAAGGACGATCAATATTTGTTGTCATATGTTCATGACATGAATCACAAATTGAATTTATGAAATAATATCCACATAATATCTCTGGAATGACATATTGTTCACTAAGTTCTTTCGTATCTTTTCTGCAAATGATGCATTGTGTCATATTTATCACCTTTACCTGCAAATTTGTCTGTAATCTCATTGTAGTGTATTTAATGGGATTTTGGAATATTGTAAAGGAAAATATTATGTGAAATCTAAGTTTAATTTGGTACAATGAAGAGAAGTGCTAGTTTAAAGGAGGACGTTTTTTTGAAATCGAAAGTGCACTTTTGGACATTAGAAGTGCTGATGGTTGTAGGAATTATATTTATTTGCACAAAAATATCGTTTCTATTTCAACCGATTGGTATCTTC
>NZ_JBFPJH010000410.1:0-2662 GCF_040838255.1 Bacillus sp. C30
ATTTAGTTCATTTTTTATCATATTAACCTGTGTCTACTTTTTAGTCTAACATCATAACTAATTAAATAGTTGATTCCCATAATACACGACGATACTACTAAACTAATACTTATCAATTTCACATATTTGAGCATATCTTTTCTCCTTACTTTTTAATTTTCTATTTCTTCAAATTGCAGATTCACCGGCTCTTCTAGGAGTGTTTCATAAAAGTTTTCTGCCAAATCTGTTGAAGGAATTTTTTCATTCACTTCATCAAATCGAATACTATCTAACCAGACACAACCTTCTCCTGATAATAAAACACCAAATGCAATACCAAGTGCTTCTTCTTTTATATCTAGTACAACCGAGTATGATTGCCAGTTATTCGTATTTTTAATTGGACGATTTTGCATGTTATCCATAGCAATAGGCTCTGTATCTTTTCCGTCTACTCGCATCCACAATCCTGCCCAGTCTTTTACATTCTCACTCTTAATAAATGCTGTTAAACGCAACCTCTTACCTACATATTTATCCGCTCGGAACATTTGCATTAATGTTGAAAAGCCTCCATGCGTAACGTTCTCTTTTGCTTTTATGTATGCAGATACTTTTCCTTGATGAACAACTTCATAATCTAAACCCATTTCATATTCAGCAGGATGACTTCCGCTTAATACCCATCCTTTTGGTATACCTTTTTCCATTGAAACACCCTCTCTTTCTATATAAAATGACTGGAAATACTTTCGATATTTTTTTGGTGGTAATTGAAACATTCTTTTAAAAGCTCTAGTAAATGCCTCTTGTGAGGAAAAACCATATTGCACTGCAATATCAATGACTGCTCTTTCAGTCGATACTAAAGCCTGTGCAGCATGAGTTAATCTTCTCTTACGAACATAATCCGTTACACTCATCCCAATATAACTTTGAAAAATACGATGAAAATGGTACATCGATACTGCACCGTGAAATGCCACTCTTTCTGTTGTAAGCTCTTCATGTAAATGATTCTCTATATATTCGATTGCTTTTTTTATCATCTCTTTATATTCTTCATGCATTTCAGTACCTCCTTACAACTTAAATTTACCATATACATACAAATCATTTCTGATTTAAATTGCGCATTTACCCTTGAATCTGCGAGAAAATAATTTATTTTCAACACATACATAATTACATGATTTTGGGAAAAACTTGTATAGAACAAATTTACATAAGGAGGAATTTATAATGAGAATTTTACTATCAATTTTATTAGCTCTTATGCTAGTACCTGCATTAACAGGATGTAAAGCTCCTGCAAAAGAAGATACAACTTCTAATAAAAAGACTACAGAAGAGGCAAAAAACGAAGCTCCTGCTGATTTAAAGCTAAACTTCAATGAATTCGATTTAAAAACGGACTATCAAGATACAAAGAAAGACTACGAAGCTGATTATAAAAATGTAGCAGCCGATAAAAAAATGGAAGCAAAAGTTGAAGACCATAAAGCAGATGTAAAATTAACAGGCGACGAGGCTATTACAAAATTAAGCCCACTTCTACAAGAATTAAAATTTGATAAAGATACTCCTGACCAAGAAGTAATTGATCAAGTAGTAAACGTGTTCAAACTTGATAAAGACTACCAAAAATTCGCTTTAGAAGTTGTATTCTCTGATGGAACGAAAAAAGAATATAAAAGAGAAATAAAATAAAGAAGTAGGCGGTTGCCTACTTCTTTATTTTTTAATTTTTACGTATCTTAGTTCTGGACTAGAACCGATAATGAATTGGACGCCAGATACTGATGATTTTTGTAAATATGAAGAGCTTGGGAAAATAATTGGGATTAATGGTGTATCATCAAACATAATATCTTCTGCTTTATGCAATAAATCAAAACGCTTATCTTCATTTTGTTCAACTTCTGCTTCTTTGATTAAAGCGTCAAATTCTTTATTATGCCATTTTGCATAGTTGTTTGGACCATCACCTGCATATAAATCTAGTTTAGTAATTGGGTCTAATAAAGAACCGCCCCATCCCATATAAGCTAATTGGAAATCACTTTGCTTATATGTATCGATGTAACTCTTCCACTCTTTATTTTCTAATTTAATATCTACACCAAGATTTTTCTTAAACATTTCTTGCATTGCTTCTGCTACTTTTTTATGTTGTGTATCTGTAGTGAATTTTAATGTTACTTCAGGTAATGTAGACCAACCTTGCTCTTTCATGCCCTCTTCTAATAATTTTTTCGCTTCTGCTGAATCGAATTTTACGTAATCGCCTTTTTCTTTACGGAAATCACGACCACCTTGTGTTTTTGCCCCTTCTGGAACGAATGCATATGCTTCTTGTGCATTATTTTTATACAGTTTTTCAACGATAAACTTACGATCAACCGCTAATGAAAATGCTTTACGTACTTTTGCATTTGTAAACGGCTCTTTTTCTACGTTAAACGAATAAATATAAGATGAGAATCCTGCAACACGCTTATATTCTTTGTTTCCTTTTTCTTTTTCAATCATCTCTTGTGGTAAGCTACTTAGCAAATCTAATTCTTTTGACTTGTACAATTGGTACGCTGTTTTAGAATCTGGAATAATACGAAACTCAATTTCTTTTAATGTTACCTTTTTATCATAGTATTCTTTATTTTTTTGTACTGTAATAGCT